>JBOICE010000338.1:0-8859 GCA_050739815.1 Pseudomonas sp.
GCTGGTCTTCGAGCGTGCCGATCAGGCGCTGTACCGGGCCAAGCGCAGCGGCCGCAATCGGGTTGCAGTGGGCTAACGCCTGTAGGCCGAGCCAGACGCGCTAGGCAGATAAGGCCGCCAGAGCTCCGGTATCTGCTCCAGCTGGGGATAATTTGCAGTTGCGAAAGCAGGAAGGGGGTGTGGCGCAAGTGCTGCGGCAGGCTGCGCAATTCCGCTAGCCAGAGGCTGACGTAGGCCGTGTCTGGATCGTACTGGCGGGCTTGGCGCAACGCATTGAATGCGCCGGTGCGCTGTGGATCGCTACAGGCCCCGGCCAGATACGCCCAATTGCCCCAGTTGCTCGCCGGCTCGTAATCGAGCAGATGCTCCTCGAACCAGTCGGCGCCGTAGCGCCAGTCCTGTTGCAGGTCGCTGACCAAGTAGCTGGCGACTATGTGCGAGCCGCGCTGGCGCAAGGCGCCATCCAGGGCGGCCAGGCCTTCCATAAGAAAGCGCGCGGTGGACGCCCAGACGCCGGCCACCAAATGGGTTGCACTGGAACTGCCCCGGGTCGAGTGCAAACACCGGCAATAGCCGCTCGGCAGTCAACGCGGCTTGCAGCGCCGGGTGATCGTCGAGGCGTAAATCCTGTTTGAACCACAGCAGTGAGCGGCGCATGAAATGCTTCCTTGGCGGTTCAGCGGCGGGCACATAGCTAAACAATTGGCGGCAACCGTTACCCCATGGAACCGCTGGTCTGGAGCAGCGGTTGCATGGTCGTGAGCGCCCGTATGGAAACCTGCGGTAGTGTTTCGACACAGCGTTGCCTGGCGCAAAGCACTAAACTAGCCCGCCATGCCTGTGGTGCGGCTCATGGAAATCTTCGGAGCGACTGAGCGTTGAGCGGTGAACCCTGCGCAGCGTCGACAGGCGGTTGAATAACTTGCAGAGCCTCTTCGATCCCCCGATGAAAATCTTCTCGCTAGTTCTCACGCTCGCCTTGCTGGCCGGTTGTGCCGGTGGCCCGCGGATCGATACCAGCCACCCTTCGGTCAATCACGACAGCCGGGTACAGTTCATCGTCCTGCATTACACCTCGACCGGGCTGGAGAGCTCGTTGCAATTGCTGACCCATGGCGAGGTCAGCAGCCATTACTTGATCGGCGAGGCGCCGCCGACTATCTATCGGCTGGTCGATGAAAGCCGGCGCGCCTGGCATGCGGGTGAAAGCGAGTGGGAGGGCCGCACCTGGCTGAATTCCAGTTCGATCGGCATCGAGTTGGTCAATGAAGGCTTTGCGGACGGCCCGAACGGACGGGTTTGGACCCCCTATTCGGATGCGCAGATCGATGCGTTGATCGTCCTGCTCAAGGACATCGTCAAACGCTACAACATCGAGCCCAAACACATCCTCGGTCACAGCGATATCGCCCCGCTGCGCAAGCTCGATCCCGGCCCGCTGTTTCCTTGGCAGCGCTTGGCCGATGCTGGGCTGGGGGTTTGGCCGGATGCCCACGCGGTCGCCCAGCAGCAGGCGTTGTTTGCGCTGAACCTGCCGAGCATCGCTTGGTTCCAGCAACAATTGGTGGCTCTGGGTTACGCCATACCGCAGACCGGCGTCCAGGATGTAACGACCCGCCAGGTGTTGGCCGCGTTCCAGTTGCACTACCGACCAACGCGCTTCGATGGTGAGCCGGATGCGGAAACCGCCGCACTGCTGTTGACCCTGAACCGGCAACGCTGAAGTCAGCACTATCAACCGCGAGCGATCTGTGGCGCTGAAGTGAGGCCACACAGGGGGCGCAGCCAGAAGCTTCAGCAAATGGGATAACAGGCTCGGGCACTACCGTAGTGCCAACCAACAGCAAAGCGCTTGCGACCTATTTACTTATCCGGGGTTAACCGCCACTGCGGAATTCCGTGAAGAACCACAACGCAAAGCGCCTTCAACTGAGGGCGTCTTGCGCTGCGGCTCGAGGGTACAAACGGCTACCGTTGCGAGGTTAAGGCTTGAAGTTGCGCGCATCCTTGGCCCACACATCCAGCACCGGTTTGATGTCCTTCAGGGTCAGTTGGGTGCTGTCATTTTCCAGCTGCAAACCGCTGCCTTTGCGTACCACTTCAGCCACCGGCTTGCTGGTTTCGCCGTCGAGCGCCTGCATCTCGATGAAAATCGTGCTGTTTTCATCGCGGGTTCCGGCTGCCGAACTGGCCGCGGCCACGACCAAGGCGATGGGAATTACCTCGTAGGCTTTCAAACCCTCGGGCGAGACATTGACGGCGCTGATCGCCGAGCGCAGCACCAACGTGTCGCGATCCGCCTGGTTGACGATGCGCATGCGCCCGCTCAGCTCGCGCTGCAGGGCCAGCTGCAGGTAGTTGGCGATGTCGTCGAGAGTCTTCTGGCTGACTTGTTCGTTCGGTTGCGGTTTGGGGTAGAACTGCGGTTTTTCCACCAGCACGGAGGAATAGTGCTGCAGGTCGAGGCCCGGCGCGACCCAGCGCAACACCGGTGCGCCGCTCGCCGAGGTCGCGGGCTTGAGCATCGAATAGTCGCTTAGAAAGCCCGAGTATTGCTCGGGCTCGGTGGTCTGGCTGGAACAACCGGCGAGGAGCAGGCTGGCAGTAAAGCCGAAGGCGATGAACAGCTGTTTAGTCATCAATGGAACTCCTAGCGATAGTGGTTAGGCATCTCTATTGAGTGTTGGGGACATCTGTCTGCGGGAACCATGCTTACTGGAAGCGGGCGGCCGGTTTTGCCACATACGTAACCTGAAATGTCCCCGGGCGGGTCTAGGAAGTTGCACATCTGTGTGTTCGATACGACGGCGCAGCCAGTAATAAGCAGCCACGCCTTCGTCAATCGGCTACCCCCGAGGGTTATGGCAGGTGCAGCGAACGCTTACACCTGGTCACTATAGATGACCGTTGCGTATCGAACATGACAGCGCCCGCGGCCTTGGCATTTCTGGCGCTGGGCGCTCGCTCGCCGCTATCATCCGCGGCAAACCAGGGGGACTGATCATGCTCAACGGCCTATGGCTGAGCTTTTTTGTAGTGGCGGCCATCGCCGCGTTGGCGCAATGGCTGCTGGCTGGCAATGCCGGGGTGTTCGCCGCGATGGTCGAGAGCCTCTTCGCCATGGCCAAGCTGTCGGTCGAGGTGATGCTGCTGCTGTTCGGCACCCTGACCCTCTGGCTCGGCTTCCTGCGCATCGCGGAAAAGGCCGGCCTGGTGGATGTGCTGGCACGCTTGCTCGGCCCACTGTTCGCCCGCCTGATGCCGGAGGTGCCGCGCGGTCACCCGGCACTCGGGCTGGTCACCCTCAGCTTCACCGCCAACGGCCTGGGCCTGGACAACGCCGCCACGCCGATCGGCCTGAAAGCCATGAAGTCCCTGCAGGAGCTGAACCCGAGCAGCATCGCGGCGAGCAACGCGCAGGTGCTGTTTATGGTGATGAACGCCTCCTCGTTCGTGCTGTTGCCGGTGTCGATCTTCATGTATCGCGCGCAGCAAGGCGCGCCCGACCCGGCCATGGTGTTCCTGCCGATTCTGCTGGCCAACAGCATCTCCACGCTGAGCGCGCTGCTCTCGGTGGCCTTTATGCAGCGCCTGCGCCTCTGGGACCCGGTGATGCTGGCCTGGTTCGTCGGCGGTGCGCTGCTGCTGGGCGGCTTTATGGCGCTGCTCGCCGGGCTCTCGGCCACGGCCCTGACGGCACTGTCCTCGCTGCTCGGCAACCTGACCCTGTTCGGCCTGATCCTGATCTTTCTGCTGATGGGCGCGCTGAAACGGGTGCCGGTCTACGAGAGCTTCGTGGACGGCGCCAAGGAGGGTTTCGAGGTGGCGAAGAACCTGCTGCCCTATCTGGTCGCCATGCTCTGCGCGGTGGGTGTGCTGCGCGCCTCCGGCGCGCTGGAGGCGGCGCTCGACGGCATCCGCTGGATGGTCGAAGGCCTCGGTTGGGACACCCGTTTCGTCGAAGCGCTGCCCACCGGTCTGGTCAAGCCGTTCTCCGGCAGCGCGGCGCGCGCTATGCTGATCGAGACCATGCAGACCCAGGGCGTCGACAGCTTTCCGGCGCTGGTCGCCGCCACCATGCAGGGCAGCACCGAGACCACCTTCTACGTGTTGGCCGTGTACTTCGGCTCGGTCGGCATCCAGCGTGCGCGGCATGCGGTGGGCTGCGCCCTGCTGGCCGATCTGACCGGAGTGCTGGCGTCGATCGCGGTGTGCTACTGGTTCTTCGGTTAATGCCTACTGGCGCTGCGTATCCACTAACGTAGGGCGGGCTTCAGCCCACCCTACAGAGCTGGAAGGAGAGTGGCGGGCGCGGCTTACTCCGTTACCTCGAACCGCAGCACGCCAATCACCTGGCCGTCCTCGGTCAGCACTCGGACTTCCCAGTCGCCGGCGAGTTGTTCAGGGAAGTTTTGCTTGTGCGTCCAGGCGCGATAGCCGGCCTTGCGGCCACCGTGAATATCCAGGGCGATGCGATCCACTTCCTCACCGTCGTGGCGCCAGACGTGGTAGATGCGCTCTGCCAGCCCGCGCGGCGCATTGATCGCGGTGTAGGCATACAGCCCCTGGGCGCGCATCTGCTCGGCGGTCACCCGGGTGATGCCTTTGCCCGGCGAGCGGTTGTGGTCATCCAGTTGCGTGGTCACCGCCACCTCGGTCAGCCACAGCGTGGCCGGCGGTACCCACGAGCGCGCCAACCAGCCCACGCCGCCCAGAGTCACCGTCAGCCCGATCAAGGCCAGCCCACGCCACCAGCGCTGCACCGGGAAGGTCACCAGCAGGCTGGGGAACGACAGCAGCACCGCGGTGCCCAGGGCCAGCTTGTAACTTTGCGCGGTGGTCAGGTGGAGAATGATCGGCAACGCCGTCAGCATCGCGGCGAACAGCGTCAAGGTGTGCAGCGCCAGGTACAACCAACGGCGCGGGGCGAGCCATTTGTTGTACAGCGGGTCGATGATGGTGATCAGCCCGGCGCAGGCCAGCAATCCGGTGAACAGCAGCTGGCCGCTGTTCCAGGTGGTGGTGATGAGAAAGAACGGTAAGACGAAGAACAGACTCTCCTGATGGATCATCTGCGTCGCATAGCGCACCAGCGGTTGAGGGATCGTGCGGCCGAACAGGCGGGCGAGTATCCGCGTGAACAGGCTTTCCAGTAGCAACCAGAGCCAACTGACCAACAACACCAGGGCGACCACAGTGGCGAGCCTTGCCTGGCGGTCGACGAGGATGAAGCTGCATACCCCGGAGACGAATCCGAATGCCGCCACGACCCCTGGGTAGCGTTGCATGAGGGCGATCAGGCGGAGCAGGCGGGTCTTCCAGATAAGCATGGTTGGGCAGTCGCAGGCAGAAATCGGCAATGGAGCGGCGGGCGTGGCGCAGGATACTGCCCCGTTCCACTGGCGGGAAGCGCTGCCCGGCCAGCCGGTCGGCTACTGCGGCAACGCTTGCGCGCCGCCGCTCAGTCGGCCAGCAGGGCTTCGCCGGCGAGCACCACGCGGTTGCGCCCAGCATCCTTGGCGCGGTACAGCGCGGCGTCGGCCTCGGCGATCAGCCGCTCGCCGCGTTCGCTCAGGGGCGGCACGCCGGCGATCACGCCGAGGCTGGCGCTGATGCGCACTTCGCGCTCGCCGTGCTGCAGGCGCAGGGCGGCGATGTCGGCGCGGATCGCCTCGGCACAATGCAGCGCGCCGGCCTGATCGGTGTCGGCGAACACCAGAATGAATTCTTCGCCGCCGTAGCGCGCCGCCAAGTCGCCGGCGCGTTGGCAATGCGCTTGCAGCACCTCGGCGACCGCGCGCAGGCAGTGGTCGCCGAACGGATGACCGTAGCCGTCGTTGACCGCCTTGAAGTGATCGATATCCAGCATCACCAGCGCCAGCGGGCTGGCGTGGCGTTTGGCGCGGTTCAGCTCCTCGGCGAAGCGCGCCTCGAAATGGCGGCGGTTGGCCAGTTGGGTCAGGGCATCCAGGGTGCTGAGGCGCGCCAGTTGGAAGTTGGCCTCCTTGAGTTCCTGGGTGCGCTCCTGGACGCGCTGCTCGAGCTCCTCGTTGGCCTTGCGCTGGATGCGCAAGGCCTGCTGCTGGGCATGCAGCTTCTCCTCGCGCTCGCGGGCCAGGCGCTCGGAGTAGTCCAGCGCCGCTTGTTGCGCGCTCAGCAGGCGGCCGCGCTCCTGGTTGATGTGTTCGACCAGGGCAATGGCCAACAGGACGAACTCGATGGCGAAGGCGATCAGCTGGCTGTTGACGATGAAGGCGTTGAACGGCAGCTTGCCGCTGAAGGCCAGGCCGATCAGGATCGTCGCCGCCAGCGGCAGACCGAAGGCAATGCTGAACACCCGCGCTTGCCGGTGCCCGCGCCGCCACAGGTCGAGCGACGACAGCAGGCCGATCAGCACCGTCAGCACCGCGCCCAGCGTCGGGTCGAGCCAGTGCACGACGGGGTTGTAGGGCTCCACGGCGAGCGGCACTAGGATCAGCAACCAGTAGCCGATGGTGCCGCGGTTGAGCCAGTCGACCCAGCCGCCAATCTGCCCGAGTTTGAGAAAGTCACGGAAGAACAGCGCGGCCATCAGGAAGCTCAGGCCGGCGCCGAGCGGATACAAACGCGCCTCCAGCCAGGGCCGGGCGAGGTCCAGGTAGAGCTGGGCGAAGCCGGTGAGGGCCAGCGCGTACACCAGCACGGCGGCGAGATAGAGGACGTAGAAGCCGTAACTGCGGTCGCGGGTGAAGGCATACAGGCAGCTGTTGTACAGCAGCATCACCAACAGGGTGCCGATCAGCAGGCTGATCAGGATGCTCTCGCGCAGCTCCTGCGCCTGCAGCTGGCTGGCGTCCAGCAGCTCCAGCGGCAGCGCCATCGGCTCGAACGCCCGCACGTGCAGGTAGACGATGGCGCGCTCGTTCGCCGCCAGCTCCAGCGGAAACACCAGGTTGCGGCTCGGCACCACGCGCGTGGCCGCCGGGATGCCGTCACCGGCGCGGAAGGCGCGGCCCCAACGGCCGCCGTCGGGGTAGTACAGGCGCAGCTCGGCGCTATCGATCACCGGCCACTTCAGCGCCAGGTACCAGAGCCGCTCGGCGGCGCCGGCCTGGCGCAGGTCGATGCGCAGCCAGGCGCCCTGGTGCTGCACGTTGAGGAACAGGACCGGCTGCGCGTTGTCCTGCCAGGCTGCGGCGAATGCGCTGCCGGCGATCTGCTCGAACGACTGCTCGGCATGACCGAGCAGGTACTGCACCTGCGGGCCGAGGGGAATACTGCCGCTCGGCGCGTCCAGCCGCACGGTGGCCAGGGTGGCGAACACCGACGGCAGCAGGCACAGCCAAAGCAGCAGGGTGGCGAGAATGCGCATGTAAGGGTTACCGAATTATTGTTCTAGTGGTATCGGCTAGTGGCGGAGACGCTCCAGGGCGCTGAGGGGGCGTTCCGACGCAAGGCACGCGCGTGCACAAAAGCATGGCTATTCAATCTCAAAGCGTGCCGGCCCTGCAACGACCCGAGTCACAACCTCCCGCCCGCCGATGTCGCTGCGCGTTGGCGCAATCCGCCACCCCGGCTGGCCGCCGCTGCCACTGTTGTGCGCCCGGCCTTCCACTACCCTGCGAACGCAGTAGAACGAGAAACCAGAGATCCGTGCCGATGAATTACGACGCTAGCCAACAACTGATCCTCGGCCTGGTGCTGGCGGCGCTGATCTTCGGTGTGTCGCTGGAGCTGCGGCTCGAACAGTTCCGTGCGGTATTGCGCCAGCCGCAGCCGGTCCTCGCCGGCATGCTCGGCCAATGTCTGTTACTGCCCTGGCTGACCCTGCTGGTGACCTTGCTGGTCGACCTGCATCCCGGCCTCGAACTGGGCCTGCTGCTGGTGGCCTGCTGCCCCGGCGGCAACCTGTCCAACGTGATGACGCATCTGGCGCGTGGCAACACGGCGCTGTCGATGAGCATGACCGCGCTCTCCAGCTTGCTGGCGCTGGTCTTGTTGCCACTGAATTTCGCCCTGACCAGTTCCTGCAATCCAGAAGCCGCGGCCTACCTGGCCGAGCGTCTGGAGAGCCTGCGCGTCGACCACTCGAGCATCCTCCTCAATCTGCTCTGGCTGCTCGGCCTGCCGCTGGTGCTGGGCATGCTGGTGGGCAATCTGTGGCCGCGGCTGGCGGAGCGGATCCTGCCGTGGTTCAAGCGCTTCGCCCTGCTCGCCTTCGCCCTGTTCGTGGTCGGTGCGCTGGCCAACAACTGGCAGATGTTCAGCGCCAACCTCGGGCTGGTGCTGCTGATCGTGGTGCTGCACAACCTCAGCGCCATTCTGCTCGGCGGGTTGATGGCCAAGCTGGCGCGGCAACGTGGCGCCAACCTGCGGGCGATGGTGATCGAAATCAGCATGCATAACTCCGGCCTGGCGCTGGGCTTGATCTTCGCCCAGTTCGGCGGCGAGCCGAACATGGCACTGGTCGCCGCGTTCTGGGGCACCTGGCACCTGATCAGCGGTTTGCTGCTGGTGCTGTTCTGGCGCCAGCGGCCCTTGGCGCCACAAGCATTACCCGAGGAGCCGCTGTCATGCGCGTCCTGATCACCGGCGCCGCCGGCTTCATTGGTCTGCAGCTACTCAACGAACTGGCGATTCAGTATCCGCAGTGGACGCTGATTGCCGCCGATATCCGCCCGCTGACCGCCCAGGGGCTGAAGCCGAATATCGAGCCGGTGCTGCTGGATATCAGCCAGCCTGCCGAGGTGCGTGCCTGCGTGGCCACCTGGCAACCGCAGGCGATCGTGCATCTGGCCTCGGTGGTGACGCCGCCGCGCGGCATGAGCGACGCGCGCCTGCATGCCATCGATGTCGGAGGCACCCGGGCGGTCATCGAGG
>JBOICE010000339.1:0-7267 GCA_050739815.1 Pseudomonas sp.
CGCCGGCGGCATGTGGTTCGGCCAGGACAACCCGGTAACGCGAGTCAGAAAATGGATGGCGGCCGACTGGTTCGACGCCCCCTTCTAAACGATCCTCCTGCGCAGGCCCCTCTGGGGCCTGACGCAGCTCCTTCCACTTCCGCCTATTCTCCCCGCCTCGCCTCGCCTCGCCCCGCTCACCTCCCTCCCCGCTAGGGGAGCCCGCAGAATTCGGAAAAAATCGTACGCTAAGGTTTTCCGGGCAACCGTAACGGCCTGAACTTCCCGTCCTCCAGCCTGCGGCTCTGCCGCCAGACGTAATCGCCGGTCAGGTTGATGTGCTCCCAGCCCAGCGGCGACAGGTATTGCAGCAACTCGCCGTCCACCGGTTTGCCAGACTCTCCCATGGCCTGGGTGGCACGCTCCAGGTACACCGTGTTCCACAGCACGATGGCGGCTGTCACCAAGTTGAGGCCGCTGGCCCGGTAGCGCTGCTGCTCGAAACTCCGATCCCTGATTTCGCCGAGGCGGTTGAAGAACACCGCCCTGGCCAGGGAGTTGCGCGCCTCGCCCTTGTTAAGTCCGGCATGCACACGGCGGCGCAGTTCGACGCTTTGCAGCCAATCGAGGATGAACAGTGTGCGCTCGATCCGGCCCAGCTCGCGCAAGGCCACGGCCAAGCCATTCTGGCGCGGGTAGCTGCCGAGCTTGCGCAGCATCAGCGAGGCGGTGACAGTGCCCTGTTTGATCGAGCTGGCCAGGCGCAAGATGTCGTCCCAGTGGGCGCGGACATGCTTGATGTTCAGCGTGCCGCCAATCATCGGACGAAGAACAGGGTAGTCCTGGACGCTGTTCGGCACATACAGCCTGGTTTCGCCCAGGTCGCGGATGCGCGGCGCAAAGCGGAAACCCAGCAGGTGCATCAGGGCGAAAACGTGATCGGTGAAACCGGCCGTGTCGGTGTAGTGCTCTTCGATCCGTAAGTCGGATTCGTGGTACAGCAGGCCGTCGAGCACGTAGGTGGAGTCGCGCACGCCGACATTCACCACGCGGGTGCTGAAGGGCGCGTACTGGTCGGAGATATGGGTGTAGAACAGCCGGCCTGGCTCGGTGCCGTACTTGGGATTGACGTGGCCGGTGCTTTCGCCCCGTCCGCCTGCACGGAACCGCTGACCATCGGAGGATGAGGTGGTGCCATCACCCCAGTTGGCGGCGAAGGCATGGCGGAACTGACTATTAACCAACTCGGCCAGGGCTGCCGAATAGGTTTCGTCGCGGATATGCCAGGCTTGCAGCCAGGACAGCTTGGCATAGGTCAGACCAGGGCTCGACTCGGCCATCTTGGTCAGGCCGAGGTTGATCGCATCGCCCAGGATCGCCGACAGCAGTAACGTCCGGTCTTTGGCTTGGGCACCGTCCTTCAAGTGGATGAAGTGGCGGGTGAAGCCCGTCCAGTCGTCCACGTCCATCAGCAGTTCGGTGATCTTGATGCGCGGCAGCAGTTGGCTGCTCTGGTCGATTAGCGCTTGCGCCGTGTCGGGCACCGCAGAATCCAGCGGGGTGATCTTCAGCCCAGACTCGGTGAGGATGGCGTCGGGCAGTTCGTTGTCCTTGGCCAGCCGAGTGACGGTGGCCAGCTGCTCGTCCAGCAGCTGCAAGCGCTCTTCCAGGTACTGGTCGCTGTTCGGATTGATTGCCAGCGGCAACGCCCGGTTCTGCTTGAGAGCGGCGAACTTTTCAGCCGGCAGCAGGTAGTCGTCGAAGTCGCGGAACTGCCGGGAACCCTTGACCCAGATGTCGCCGGAGCGCAGCGCGTTCTTAAGCTCGGACAGCGCGCAGATTTCGTAGAAACGCCGGTCGATGCCTTCAGGGGTAATCACGAGCGGCTTCCAGCGCGGTTTGATGAAGGCAGTCGGCGCATCGCTGGGCACCTTGCGCAGGTTGTCGGCGTTCATCTCGCGCAGGGTCTGGACGGCATCCATGACACCTTGCGCTGCCGGTGCGGCACGGAGTTGAAGCACCTCCAGGAAGGCTGGGGTGTAGCGGCGCAGGGTGCTGAAATTCTCGCTGACCAGGTGCAGGTGGTCGAAGCCATCCGGGCGGGCCAACAGCTCGGCTTCGCTGACGCTTTGGGTGAACTCGTCCCAGGGAATCACCGCCTCAATGGCGGCGAAGGGGTCACTGCCCGTCTCCTTGGCGTCCATCAGGGCCTGGCCGATCTTCGAGTACAGGCGCACCTTGTCGTTGATTGCCTTGCCCTGCTTCTGGAACTGCTGCTGATGCTTGTGCTTGGCGCTGCTGAACAGCTTGATCAGTATCCGGTCGTGCAGATCGACCAGCTCGTCGGTCACGGTCGCAGTGCTTTCCAGTACCACGGCAACCAGGGTCGCATAGCGCCGCTCCGGCTCGAACTTGCCTAGGTCTTGAGGCGTCATCTGCCCGCCCTCGCGGGCCAGCTTCAGCAACCGGTTCTGGTGGATGTGCCGGTCGAGTCCTTCGGGCAGAGCCACCAACTGGAATATCTTCAAGCGCTCGATGTGTTCCATCATGTGCCGCGAATTCGGCTTCAGCGGCGACTGTCGTAACCAGGTCAACCAGGTGCTGTTGCTGCCTTTCTTGATAGTGAGCAGCTCATCGAGTTTGTTGCGATGCTCCTGGCTCAGCGGCTCGATCAATGCTCGATAGACCCTGCGGTTGGCTCGCGCAATAGCTTCAGCGCAGGCCCGATCAATCACGCTCAGGTTCGGCAATATCCGCCGTTGCTGACGCAGGCTTTCCAGGGCCTGCCCGGCCAGCAGTAAACCCTTGTCGGTCTGCTGGGCAAGGTCGGTCAATTCGCGCACCAGGGCGCGAAAGTCGGAAAGCCCGAACGGTAATAAGCCGAGGTAGGTACGCAGTTCCTGTGCATGCTCGCGGCGGGTCACGTCACGCTCGCCGTACTTCGCCCATGCCTCGGGCTCTGCCTGGACTTGTCTGGCTACCCATTGAATGACCGGCTCGGGCAGCACGGTGTCGCTGCCCAGCGCGTAACCGGGATAGCGCAGCAGGCAGAGTTGCACGGCGAAGCCGAGGCGGTTGGCGTCGCCCCGGCGCTGACGGATCAGCGACAGGTCGGATTCGTTGACGGTGTAGTAACGGATCAGGTCATCCTGGCTTTCCGGCAGCGCAAGCAGGGTGTCCCGCTCCGTAGCCGAAAGGATCGAGCGACGCGGCATATATCAGTCGTCCGTGCGAAGGTACTGGTAGAGGGTTTCCCGGCTGATATTGAACTCACGGGCGAGCTGCGCTTTCGCCTCGCCAGCAGCGGCTCGCTGTCGCAGCGTGACGGCTTGCTCATCGGACAAGGCTTTCTTGCGCCCCCGGTAGGCACCGCGCTGCTTGGCCAGGGCGATACCCTCGCGCTGCCGCTCGCGGATCAGGGCGCGCTCGAACTCGGCGAAGGCCCCCATCACCGATAGCATGAGGTTCGCCATCGGCGAGTCCTCGCCGGTGAAGACCAGGCCCTCCTTCAAGAACTCAATGCGCACGCCGCGTTGGGTCAGCTTCTGCACCAGGCGGCGCAGGTCGTCGAGGTTGCGCGCCAGGCGATCCATGCTGTGCACCACCACGGTGTCGCCCTCACGGACGAAGCCGAGCATGGCTTCCAGTTGAGGGCGCTGGGTGTCCTTGCCCGAGGCCTTGTCGGTGAACAGTTTGCTCACTTCGGTCTGTTCCAATTGGCGTTCCGGGTTCTGGTCGAAACTGCTGACCCGGACATAGCCGATACGGTGTCCCTGCAAGTTGCCTCCAAGAGCAAAATCGGTGGAAGGGCTTAAGTGCACTTTCTGTTCCAGTGCTCCCTAAACCCTGAATCTGTCAGGGTGGAATCTATGACCTTGGCAATCATGTGTCAAAGAATGCGAAAGTAGACTCTATTCTGACGGAGCGGCACGGCCCTGCCTGACATCCGATTAGGGTATAGCTCAATCTGACAATTGCGCTTGACGTCGCCTGGCTATTCACTATGATTAACTTTAAATCGCTTGTGCGCAGTCCAGCGCAAACTGAATCGCCAAGGACAGACCGATGAACCCCCCCAGCCCGTTGACCCTCCAGGATGACAACCGCCGCGATTCCGCCTGGGAGCGCGCGGCTAACTACGAAAAAGAGGCCCGGTCTATTCGCCAGGTGCAAAAGATCAAGGTGACAGGTACTACCGATGTGGTGTTCTTCCGCTCGAACACTCCGATGATGTTTGTGGCCGGCGAGACTCAGGAGGCTATCAAGAGTGTCACTACGAGCATCAACGGCGACACACTATTGATTGATCGTCAGGGGGGTAACATCGTTATTGGCCGCGGTGGAAGCATCCACGTCAGTGGCAGTGGCAACCGTGTCAGCATGGGGGACTTCATTGGTGGTCGCGGCACCTCGGGCATTATTGACGCTGGAAAGGTGATCGTCGGTGTAGCCCTTCCATATGCCCCGGACGTTACCGTTTCCGGTGCGGCGGACATCACCCTCTACGACATTGCGCAGCAGTCTCTTGAGTTAAAAGTCTCTGGCGCGGGTGACATGGTGGTATTTGGCACCGTTGGCCATTTGATCGCCAATATTTCGGGGGCTGGCGACATTGACGCTAGAGAAGTAACTGCTCAAGAGGCCAGCCTGAATATCTCTGGCGCTGGCGACATTAAAGCCTCTGTGACCAACTCAGTGAAGGCCCGAATTTCCGGCTGTGGCAATGCTGTAATCCGTGGCAACCCTGAGCACCGCGACACTAAGGTCAGCGGTGTCGGGAAAATCAAGTTCAAGAAATCCTAGGAAGATGAACGCCATGTCACGACTTTCCTACGCAAGCGCTTCGGGCATTGCCGGGCCAGTGTCGGTCGAAAAGTACCTGATGGATTTGCTGATGCACCGGGCCGCGTCGAAGCTGCAAGACCCTGATGTGGACAGGCTGCTTAGTGATGCTGCCTTCGCGCTGTCCAAAGCCGGCAAGTGGACTGACGATGTGATGTTCCAGGCCTGCATGAAAAAGCCCGTCATGGGCAAGCGTCATGGGCGCCTTCTGCACGGCGTTCCATCACCGCGTTTCTGGCCTAAGCCAGCAGCACACTACCCGGCGCTGGTAGCCAAGGACATCATCTACTTCTTCGCTGACTCTCAGTTCAAACGGGCCAGACTTCTGCAAGATGCTATGCCAGTGCTGCATGGAGAAGACGATCTGACCGCCTGGTTGAAGTCTTTCTCTTCCACCCGGTTCGAGAAACAGCTTGTCAAAGCGCTGATTAGCTACATGGATGATCCGCTATTCCGTAGGCCGAATTGCCCTGGTACGACCTACATCTGCTCACAGGTGGCGCTGGTGGCCGCTGAGATTGACCGGCTTGCATGGTTCACCGGCCAGAAGTCTATGACGCTTGCTAATGCCGCCCCAGTCTGGCGGCCAAATGCTGGGTCGCGGTTGCCCCGACAAACTGAATAAGGAAAACACCATGAAGAGCGGCGCTCACGTCAAATCGTTTTCCCGTGCCCTTGCCAGAACCCTGCTGGACTTCAAGGACTCAGTGGAGAAGGGCGATAAATCCGGGGCTAATTTGGAGTATGCATTTGCCCTTGGGCTGATCGGTGGGGCGACCCTCAGCGGTGCAATCGGGAAGGATGAAGGTACAAGGCTTCAAGCGAAACTGGATGAAACTCGCCAAGCATTGATGAGTGCCTTTGGTGAGGCACCGAGTGTCGCCAGCCACTTGATGGACAATGAGCAGAGGATCGAACTATGAGCACGTCACCGTTTATGAAATACCGCGACATGGTGTTGGGCTACTACAGCACGGCCGGTTGGTTGCGCAGGGTGATCATGGCCATGTGGAACGGCAACGACTACAAGACGGGGCTTTCCCAAATCACTGGTCTGGACGCCCAGCATTACCAGGCGTTCAGTGAGATGGTCGCGCACTTCCGCCAGTATGGAGAAAGTGATTCGGCTTTCATGGCGCTGGCCAAAGACATCCGCACACGGATGGCCGAAGAGCAAGCAGCCGCTGACCGCGAAGTCGCTCTGGATGCCTGGCTGGACGGTGTAAAGCACCATACTCGACTGACCCGCAGCGCAACCGCGAACGCCATAGATGAGCACTACGGTTGGCTCGAACGCCAGTTCGATGATGGTGTCTCGTCGGAGCAAGCGATGCGCCTCCTGGAGCGCAAAATCCAGGAGGCTACATGAACCGTATTCAAGAGGCTCTTGCTCAGCTGGGCTATGAGCAATCCCCGCATGTGCGGCACAAGCATGATCTGCTCCAGACCATTCGCCACTTTGCCAGCGCGGTAAGTGACGCCGAACTGGTGAGTCAAGCCGGACAGGAGATCGAGCGCCTGATCAGCCGCAGCACGCTCCCGCCTGGCACCCTGAAGGCTGGTTCTATTCAGCCCGCCTGCTGGCAGACAGCCGATTGGCGCAAGCTGGGCCGCTTCCACGTCATGAATGCCTACGGCCGCTCAGCCTGCGGTGGTGGCATGGATCTGATCGAGCATGAAGCCATCGACGCCAGCCTAGTGCCAGACGCCAACCGCTGCCGGCGAGCCGGTTGCAAAGAAGCCTGGCCGACCGAGGGCACCACGGGCGTGTCGCTGAACATCGAGCAGCTCGAAAATCTGCTGGGCGAGTTGTACCAGGTGCTTGGCGCTCTGGACGCGCCCGAGGCGGTGCTCGACCAGGTAGTGGCTGCCCTGGAGGGCGGCCCTCTCCCACACAAAAGCCTGCTGCCGTTCGCAGCACAGGAGTAAATATTATGGCCGCAACAGCTAAAACCCGATCCGTCACCGCCCACGTCCCTGTCGAGCTGGCCGAACGAGTCGATGAAATCGCCGAGCGCCTGGAGCGCTCCAAGAACTGGATCGTCAAGCAAGCCCTGTGCGCCTGGCTCGATCAGGAGGAAGAGCGCAGCCGCTTGACCCGCGAGGCCCTGGCCGATGTGGATGCAGGCCGCGTAATCGACCATCAAGCCGTCCAGGCCTGGGCCGAGAGCCTGAGCACCGACACACCGCTGCCGGTGCCGCACTGATGGAGTTGAAGTGGACGAGCAAGGCCCTGTCCGATCTGGCCCGCCTCTACGAGTTCCTGGCGGCGGTGAACCGGCCGGCTGCGGCGCGCACTGTGCAGCAGCTCACGGCCGCACCGACCACGCTGCTGACCAACCCGCGCATCGGCGAGCGGCTGGAAGAGTTCGAGCCGCGTGACGTGCGGCGGATTCTGGTCGGGCACTACGAGATGCGCTACGAAATCGCGGACTCCACTATCTAC
>JBOICE010000340.1:0-3957 GCA_050739815.1 Pseudomonas sp.
TACCGGCGGCGCTTCGAGAACTGGTTTGCGGCCAGCCAGGTGTTGCCGGGGAAGATCGTCGAAATGGAGTCCTATCACGGCATTCTCGCCTGTGTGGCGGCCGGCGCCGGAGTGGCGATAATCCCGCGCAAGATGTTTGAAAGCCTGGCCGGTGGCAATAACGTCGAGTGTCACAGCCTGGCACCCGAACACAGCCAGGCGACTACCTGGCTGATCTGGCGGCGTGGCACCGACACCCCGACGCTACGTGCCTTTATCGAACTGCTCGAACAAGAAAGTCCCACAGCAACCGCATAACGGGCGTGGAATGCCTGCGTGCGCCTCTACTTCCAGCACAGACTGCCCCCAAAGCAGCGCGCAGAGCCAGTGCCCGCTGCTGGAGACAGTAGTCGCGTCGATCCGTGGGTAGTTACCGCGCTGTGGGAGGGCGATCAATGCCACCGGCAACTTCACCAAGATTGTCCAGCGCATCCCGATGAAGATCCTGCTGGGGCCAGACCAGCCACTGAGCAAGAAGCTGCGTATGGGAATGTCGGTCGATGTGAACATCGATACACGCCGCTAGCCTTTGGCATGACCAGTGCGGCGGAAAATTGGTCTCCCTGGAAACCTGCCGATTGCCTATTCGGCGCAACTGTGAAGAAGGCTAACGTACCCCCAATCCGTTCCAGCAATTGCGGCTGTTCTGTTTTTCTAAGCACTAGCGATGCCCAACCGGCTGCCCCTACTGAACAAAGGGAGAAGGCCAATAGCGAAGCTCATTGCGCCAGTGTCGGAGCCAGCTTGCGCCATTGATCAGGAGCATGGATCTCGCCAATAGTTGTCCAGATGCGTTCAATTACCTGTTGGTTGGCGACATAGACGGCCTTGCCGACCCCCATATAACCGGGTGCCTGCATGAACGGTTCGGGCAGCACTTCGATACGGTCTTTGAAGGACTTGTCCTTCAGCAGTGCAAGTGTCTGGTGCTCGGAACCCACGGCAATTTGCCCGCGTCCGAGCAACAGCATTTCCATGATCCGCGACAGGGACTTCGCACTGTCATCGCCCGACGCACAGAGTGCCGCGAGACGAGCCCCTAAGACCGCACCCCCGCCCCATAGAGGACCGGCTGGTGTAAGCCGCTGAAACGCTGCCCGTCCCAGTTGGCTTGAGAACCTCGAACACGAAAAGCCAATGCCCGCACGCCGCCGACCAACCGCTGCTCATCCGGTAAGCCATCCCGCTCAGGGATCAGCATCTTTGGCTTGGGCGTGTTGTTGCAAAGCGACGTTACGTGCGACAAACGTGGAAGATTCTTCAGCGAAGCTGAGTTGGGCGAAAAGCAGGGAAAATGCGGAGAATGTGGCGACAATAAGCAGATTATGTTGCATATCTTGATCCTCAAGTAGGGCGCTTCTGGAACTTGCGGCCAGCTTAGCGAGGAGCAATTAGCGGAAAAATAATCGTTTTAGCGAATGACTATTACCCATTCCACAACAATCGACTGAATCGTCACTGTTCAGACTTTCTCAATGCACAGGGTGTACTGCTGCTGGCAACTCAACCGCGCCGTCTGAACAAGGGTCGCGGCTCCACTACCGAGCGGCCATAGAGCACGCTAATGCCCGCCAACCCCTTGAGCGCATCCTCCGCTGACTTGTCCTCGCGTACGGCAAACGCATCGAAGCCGCACTGGCGCATGTGACTCAACTGATCACGCAGTACATCGCCAGTCGCACGCAGTTCGCCTTGCCAACCCAGACGGCTGCGCAGCAGATAGGCCTGGCTGTAGGCGCGACCGTCGCGGAAGCTGGGGAAGTCCAGCGCAATCAGCGGCAACACGCTCAACCAGGGGGTGAGAGTTTCTGGCTCATCATCGGGCGACAACCAGACCCCATGCAGGCTCGAAGCCTCGCAGTCGAGTACCGCCTGCGGTTGTCGCTCGCGCCACATGTTCAACGGCAGGATCAATGGCCCGGCGGGCAACCCCGTAGGCTCCTGGCTCTGCACCAGGCTCCAGGCATCATCCGTCACCAGCTGTGCCTGGCCGTCGGCCAGCTTGATCAGGTTCCTCATACCGCGACCTCCGCAGCTTTGTGGTAGACCCGCTCTTTGAACGGCTCGAGGCCAATGCGCTGCACCGTCTCGACAAACAGTTCCTCGCTTTCGCGGTAGTCGATGTAGGTTTCCACCAGGCGTTCGATTACCTCCGGGATTTGCGCCGCACTAAACGACGGCCCGATGACTTTGCCCAGCGCGCTGGCCTTGCCTTGGGCGCCGCCGATAGTCACCTGGTACCACTCGCTGCCGCTCTTATCGACGCCGAGAATGCCGATGTTGCCAATATGGTGATGGCCGCACGCATTCATGCAGCCGGAGATGTTCAGGCTCAGCTCGCCGATATCATGCAAGTAATCGAGGTCTTCGAAGCGCTGCTGGATCGTCTGGGCGATGGGAATTGATTTGGCATTGGCCAGCGAACAGAAGTCCCCACCCGGACAGGCGATGATGTCGCTCAACAGGCCAATGTTCGGCGCCGCCAGCCCCGCCCCGCAGGCTTGATTCCAGAGGCTGTACAGGTCGGCCTTGCGCACATCCGGCAGCACCAGGTTCTGTTCATGGGTGACACGGATTTCACCAAAACCGAACATGTCGGCCCAGTCGGCCACCTGCTCCATCTGCTCGGCTGTGACATCGCCCGGCGGCGCACTGACACCGGGTTTGGTCGATAGCACCACACTTGCGTAGCCCGCCACCTTGTGCGGCTGCACATTGCGTGACACCCAGCGGGCGAACTCCGGGCTGTGCAGCAAATGGCTGCCATACGCCAGGTCGGTGTCGGCCAGAGGCTCATACGCAGCCGGCAGAAAATGCTCGGCGACCCGCCGATATTCCTCGACCGTCAGCTCAGCCGGGCCGTCCTTGATCTGCTCCCACTCCTCTTCCACCTCGCTGGCGAACGCCTCGATACCCAGCGCCTTGACCAGGATCTTGATGCGCGCCTTGTACTTGTTATCGCGCCGGCCATGCCGGTTGTACACGCGCAGAATCGCCTCGACATAGCTGAGCAGATGGCGCCAGGGCAGACCCTCGCGGATCTGCACACCGAGGATCGGTGTGCGCCCCAGCCCGCCGCCGACCAGCACGCGCAGGAGCAACTCACCCGAAGCATCGCGGTACAGGTACAGGCCGATATCGTGTACCTGTACCGCCGCGCGATCCTGGTTGGCGGCGCTCAGGGCGATCTTGAATTTGCGCGGCAGGAAGAGGAACTCCGGGTTGACCGTCGACCATTGACGGAGGATCTCGGCCAATGGACGCGGGTCGAGAATCTCGTCGGCCGCCACACCGGCAAACGCCTCGGTGGTGACATTGCGCACACAGTTGCCGGAGGTCTGGATGGCATGCATCTCCACCGTGGCCAACTGTTCGAGGATGTCCGGCACTTGCGCCAGTTCGATCCAGTTGAACTGGATGTTCTGCCGCGTGGTGAAGTGGCCATAGCCACGGTCGTAGGTGCGCGCGATATGCGCCAGGCTGCGCAGCTGGGTGGAGGACAGCGTGCCGTAGGGGATGGCCACGCGCAGCATATAGGCATGTTTCTGCAGGTACAGACCGTTCTGCAGGCGCAACGGCAAGAACTCCTCCTCGCTCAGCTCGCCGCTGAGGCGCCGCGCGACCTGATCGCGGAACTGCGCGACCCGCTCTTGCACCAACGCGTGGTCATAATCGTCGTAGTGATACATGTGGGCCACCTCATCAAGCCGGGCCGCCGTCATCAGCACGCCAGCAGGTACGAACAGGAAGACAAAAACGCCGAGACTATGCGCGCAGGTGGCCAAACGAAACAGTTGCAGATAAAATGAAAAAAGCCATAGCAGATACAAAGGTGACCCGTTAATCGATCGTGATCAATACCAGCCATAGCGACTTATGCACTCTCCGCCGCTTAGCCTCTTCAGCTTCATCTGATCC
>JBOICE010000341.1:0-5003 GCA_050739815.1 Pseudomonas sp.
GCCATGGGCCGAGCGTCCCGTGCTGGTCAAAGCAGGCAAGCAGACCCATGAATTGACCACCGACCGCAACGGCATACTGCGCCTGAACCTACTCGATGGTCCCTTCGCCGAACAAGACGTCAGCCGCGTTGGCAAGCTGTTGCTAAGTACCGAAGACCAGCTCGACCAGACCCGCGCAGATGCCACCTTGTTGGTCAGCCATACGCTACGCGGCAAACTGCTGGAAGCCCACGCACTCATCTTCGACGACTTGGAAGACGACGAAGTCGGACAGTGGGTACATCGGGTCAAGCGTTTGTCGGAGTTGGGCCTGGAAGAGGAAGCCAGTGAACTGGAGCAAAGCCTGATCGAACTGACGCGTAATGATCCTGAATTGCAGCAGGAATTCCTCAAATCGCTGATGAAGGATGCCGGCCGCCTGGCCGCGGATCCTGGCGTCATCAACTGAGACGAATGGTGGCGGCACGTTTCCGCTTCGCGCTGTTCTGCCTGCTGGTATTAGCCCTGCCAGCTAGCGCAAACCTGCGTCAGGCCCCTGAACCTGAACTACGTAGCTTGCTACAACGCACAGTGGCCGAGGCGGACAGCTTTGAAGATCGCTTCGATGCAGAAGTCTGGCTGCTGGATATGTCCACGCGCCTCACGCGTTACCTACCAGATGCCGAAGAACGCCTCACGCTGCTCAAACAGGTGCATCGCGAAGCCAGCAAAGCTGGTCTTAAACCCGATTTAGTCATCGCCCTGATTCACGCGGAAAGCCATTTCAATCGCTTCGCCATCTCCTCAGTTGGGGCCCAAGGCATGATGCAAGTGATGCCCTTCTGGAAAGGCGAACTGGGCCGCCCGCAAGACAACCTCACCGACAATGCCACCAACCTGCGCTACGGCTGCACCATCCTCAGTTACTACTTGAAGAAGGAGCACGGCAACCTGAGTCGCGCCCTCGCCCGCTATAACGGCAGCCTAGGGCAGAACACCTATCCGGCGAAGGTCATCGGGCTCTGGCAGGACTTCTGGTACGTCAAACCCTGAGGGTCTGCTCACGACCCTGCGAACCAAGGTCAGACAAGGCGCAACGAAACGGAGCAACAAGCAAAAGACAGGTCCGCAGGGCGGGCGGAGCGGGTCAAGCGAGTGAACGAGTGCTCGACTGCATGGATCCTGAAATTAGAGGGAAACAGATGCCAGAACAGGGTTGGTGCATTGCAAATGAGCATGCTGGGGTCGGTTTCAACACCATAGGTGTCGAGGCGCGGCAGCTCATAAACAGGCTCCGAGCGTTTTGGCCGCAGCGTCTAACCACGCACAATAAAGCCGACAATCCCTTGCAGGGCCTGCTCTTGCAACTCGACCGCATCGACCTTGGCTTGTTTGGGTCCTTGTTCCAGCCAAGCCGCCAATTCACGCACCGCGACCTCATCACCTTCCACTAGCACCTCGACCCGGCCATCGGCGAGGTTTCGTACCCAGCCATCGAGCCCAAGACGTTCGGCCTGCTCTTCGGTGTGCTGGCGATAACTCACACCCTGTACCCGGCCAGTGACATAACCATGCAAACAAATACGTGCCATTGCCTCACTCCTTAGCTTGCAACTCGGATAACCGTTTACTCAGGCCCGCTGAGGTCTGCTCACCGAGCAGGCGCTCACGTAGTTGGCCCTGCGCATCGACGATATAGGTCACCGGCAGAGCTTCACTGCGCGGCAGTTTGAAGCGCATGGCAGGATCCTGAGCCAACACCCTGAAGCGAATTCCCAGCGCCTCCGAGGCCTTGCTCAGCTCCTCTCCCTGCAAGCCATCAAAGTTCACCCCAAGCACACTGACAGGCCCACCTTTGAGCTGCTCAGCCAAGGTATTCAATTCTGGAATCTCTGTACGGCAAGGCCCGCACCATTCGGCCCAGTAATTAATCACCAACCACTGGCCTTCCAGACGCTCAGCCGCTACCTTTCGTCCATGCTGATCGACACCTAAGTCTTCGGCGCAGCCGGCCAGCAGAAGCCCGGCGAGAATACCTATGACAATCCGCCCTATGACCATTTGGAGTTGCGTTCCCATGCAGTCGATCCTCGTGCACGCAGGGTTGATATGACACTGGATGCCTTGCGCCTAGAAGTGCCCGACATCCTCGAAGAGGACGCCGCCCCCCTCGCCGATCTCAATGAGCAACTCGCCGAAGCGCGCTTGCAGCAGCAGGACCTCGCGCTGCAACAGGTGTTGAGCCTGTTATTTCGGCTTAATCGCAGCGCCATGACCTTACTCGAAAGGCAGCGCGCACTGCAAAGCTTCAGCGAAGAATACCGCCACTATGCAATGGCCTACCGTACAGGCGCGGTGCCATCGATCTTGTTCGTGCGTTTTTGCGCTGAGATCGCTACAGGTTTCAAACGCCTGCTGCTGCAGATTTTACAGGGCCGCCAACCCTCACGTCCGCATCTGGCGTGGTGCCTGTATATGGCTCAGCACTTCCTCGCACAGAGCCTGATGCGACACTACCAGCTTTACCAAGAGCCACCACCCAGTCTATGGCGCGATAGCCACCTGCTGTATTGGATCGGCGAACACCAGGAGTGTCTGGATGAGCCGGTCGCCGCGGCCTTCCAACCACCGCCGGCCAGCACCTTGCGCGGTCTCTATCAGCAGATACTGCTGCTGGCCTTGAGCAACCCCTTCCATCTGGCCGAAGGCGAAGGCCCGCTGCTGTTCAGCGCACTCGCGCCATTGGCCGGCCTCGCTCGCCTGCTGCCTTGGGATGAGGAAGAGGATACCGAAGGCCCGACCGTCGACCTGACCGAGTCGCAGCCTTGTCTGGCGTACGATCAAGTGCCAGAGGGCGACAATCACTACCTGCGCCGTTTCGAACTCGGTGCGTTATTGGTCGCCCTGCATGAACCTGCCCCCTTACAAAGCGCGCTTGAACGCCAGTTGCTGGGACGCGTCCGCCACCATTGGCTAGGTCGTCAACAGCGCCGCCACGAACGCTCCGACCACACAGGGGACTGCAGCTTGGTTGTCGGTCTCACGGCCATCCACGCGCAACTTCTTGAACATCGTCCCGGCCACTGTGCCGCGCAGATGCTCGATACCAGCCCAGGCGGCGCACGGCTGCTTTGCCATGCCGATCAAGGCAGGCAACTACCAGTCGGGCAACTGGTTCTGGTGCTCAGTAACAGTGCTACACCGGCCCTGGCGCTGGTGCGTTGGCGGCACCTGAATGTCGAGGGCCTGCACCTCGGCCTACGTTATTTGAAAGGATTGCCCCGCCCAGTTTGGCTACGTCGTGCACCCAGCGCGCAAACCCATCCCGGCGTGCTGCAGAGTACCCCGGTACAAGGCGGTGGCTGGAATCATGGCCTGTGGTTAGCAATCGGGCAGTTCGTAGAGGAAGAGAACCTTTGGCTTCAGTTGGTCAGCGTACATAACCAAGCCGCGCTGCCGCTGCCTGCCCCTAACCTCACCACCCCCTTAGTTGGCCGTCATCCTCTGAAGCTGGCGTAAAGGCTGAAACTGCGAGACGGGTCACGTCATCCAACGGCCAAGCGCACAGTTTGGCTAGTACTGCCGTGCTTATAATTTTGCGTACGACTCATACCGTTCATTCGATCCGCTATCAGCCCGGAAGCCCGCCATGTCCCAAGCTCACGACAAGCTGATCGGCCCAGTGCCATCCCGAATCGCCGAATCTGCCCGCATGCAGGTCACCCCTTACGAAGGGCGAGTAGCCGAATACAACATCGCCGCGTGGCTGCAACTACCCGGCCTGGCCAATCTGCCGGTGTCGTTGCTAGTCAGCTACCGCGATGGCGACAGCCGTCGCGAGGTGCTGGTGGATCACGGCAAAGTCAATATCCACCACAAGATCCTGCTGTCTGGCATCGCTCGCCTGCCGGTCAAACAGAAGATTCAGGACATGCAAGTTTGCCTGCGCTCGGCAGTGCCGGCGCCCAGTTTGATTGTCGAAGAGTTATTCGTGCAGGCGGTGGAATTGGCCAGCGCCGGGAACCACCAGGCCCAGGCCTGATAGCAGCTTTACAGCCCCAAACCCCGCGCCCTGTCGCGGGGTTTGCTTTTTAGCGCTGGGCGATAGTTGAGCCGGCTGGAACTGAAGCAGCGAAATCGTCGGCGTCCAGTCCAGCAGTGCCGGCCTGCACCGACTGTTGCACCAGAGACTCCGGCCACTGCGCGAAACGCAGGCCGGTAAGCCGGTTAAGGCGCTCCAATGCCTGCCTTGGATCCCAATGCTGTAAGTGGATCACATTGCCCTTAGTTCTGCTCATAACACCCATTGTTCCTTGGCTAATCCATGCCATGGTGGCAGTTTGATGGCTCTCTCTTACCGAGAGAGCCAAAAGCGTGCCAACCTCCACATCATCTCCCCAGCGGCCTCAGCGCCGGCCTTGAGCCAGTTCAGCGGTAGCTATGCGCCGCAAACTGACGTTTTTCGTCATCCGTTCGCGTACGCACAGCGACCGCGCTCATTTTTTTGCTTGTAGCCATTGCGCCAAGCTACCGCCAAATAGCGCCACCTGTTCTTCATGCAGCATTTCCAGCGCCGCGCGCAACCCCGGGTACCAAGCCTCGTCCAATTGAGCCGGCAGTAGCCCCAGACGCGGCAATGGCCACGGGCTGTGGCTGAGCAGCTGATGCAGACTGTACTGCGTCAGATCGCGACACAAAACCCACCCCCCGCCACTGGCTCGACAGATCAGTTGCTCGCGCTCCAGGAAATCGAGGATCTCGTCCCACTCATCCTCCGGTAGCTGCCAGCCCTGAGTCTGCACATCCTCATGGCGTACCAATCGGCCGCGTAGCTGAGAGTCATGGAACACCCGCAAAACCCCCAGCACCACCAACAATTTAGGCACGGCACGCCGCCGCCAATGCCGTGATGACGACAGATTGCACACCAGCTCGGCACCAAACAGCACGATCAACCAAGACAGGTAAATCCACAGCAGGAACAATGGCACGGTCGCGAAAGCGCCATAGATCAACTGGTAACC
>JBOICE010000342.1:0-4395 GCA_050739815.1 Pseudomonas sp.
CGGCTGTGCAGCGCGGCGCGCAGGAAGCCGCCGGCGCCACCCACGGCGCCGACGTATCGGCCGGCCGCGACTTCGGCGTTGACCTGTCCGGTAAGGTCGACCTCGACCGCGGAGTTGACCGCGGCAAAGCGCTGGATCGCGCCCAGCACCTGAGGATGGTGGGTGTATTCGGTCGGGCGCAACTCAAAGCCGGGGTTGCAGGTGGCGTAGCGCATCAGGCGCTCGCCTCCCAACAGCATGCCGGCCACCCCGACACCACAATCCAGGTTCTTGCGCGCGTTCGTCAGGACGCCTGCTTCCGCCAGCGCCGCCACCTGTTCGGTGGCTGCCCCCGAGTGCAGTCCCAGGTCCCTGCGCTCCGACAGTGCGGCCAGCACCGCGTCGGGTATCGCCCCAAGGCCGACCTGCAAGGTCATGCCGTCCTCGATCAGCGTGGCGACATGGGCGGCGACGGCCTGCTCCCTGGGGCCGGGCGCGACGGCTTGGTTCCAGGGCGGGTAGTCGGCCTCGACCAGCAGGTCGATATCGGACGCCTCAAGATAGGAGGATCCGCGAACGAAAGGAAGCCGGCGGTTGACCTCGGCGATGACCACTCGGGTCGATTCGAGCGCGGCCGGCAGGTACTCCATAGCTTGTCCGTAGCTGTAGCGCCCCAATTCGTCGGGACCGCTTACCTGAAGCAGAAGGACGTCGACGCGAAGGTTCCCGCGGCGAAACAGGTCCGGAAACTCGCAATAGTGGCTAGGCAGGATTTCGAGCACGCCGGCATCGACCAAGGCTCGGTGGCCGGTTCCGCAGTAGCCGACGAAGTCGATCGCGTCCGCGTGCCCGGCTTGCTGCAGGCCGGAGTGCCCCAAGCCCAAGAAGGCGCGGGTGCGCGCGAACCGGTGTCGCTGCGCCAGGTAGGCCGCGACCAGCGTCAGAGGTTCAGCCCCGGCCTGCCCCCAGAGCACGGTGTCACCGGGCCGGATCCAGCGGTCCAGGTCCAAGTCGGCCGCCGCGGCTCGCGCTGTCTTTTCGATTGTCTCCATGGGCCCGATCTTGAGGCGCAAGGGACGGCTGGGCAATTCACATTTGCCGAGCGCGATGTTCCGCGCCATCGAACGCCGACTCGCGGACACAGCGGAGCCGAAAGCTGTGTTTCGCAAATCCAAATATCCAAGTGACTCCCCCTAGCCGAATAATCGGCAAGCCGGCCCAGCCGGGTTCGATATTAAAAAGGAGAAACATGATCAACAAAGTTTGGCCCGATGCTCTGTCTGCCGTGGCGGACATACCGGACGGCGCGGTAGTGGGCATAGGAGGGTTCGGCAACTCAGGCGTACCGACGGAGCTGATCGACGCGCTGATCGAACATGGCCCGCGCGAGCTAACCGTGGTGAGTAATAACGCTGGCGGCGGCGAGGTCGGCGTCGCACGCCTCCTGGAAGCGGGTCTGGTGGCCAAGATCGTCTGCTCGTTCCCGCGCGCGGCGGACTCCTATGTCTTCGACGGGCTCTACCGCAGCGGAAAACTGCAGCTCGAGCTGGTCCCCCAGGGCACCCTGGCCGAACGCCTGCGCGCCGCCGGCGCGGGAATTGGCGGGTTCTTCACGCCCACGGCCTTCGGCACTGCTTTGGCCGACGGCAAGGAGACGCGCCGTATGAACGGACGCGACTATGTGCTCGAACTACCGCTGCACCTGGACTACGCGCTGGTCAAGGCCGAGCAGGCAGACCGCTGGGGCAATCTAGTCTATCGCAAACTGGCGCGCAACTTCGGCCCTGTCATGGCCACGGCCGCGCGTTGCACAGTTGCATCCATCGCGGAACTCGTCCCGTTGGGCGAGATCGACCCGGAAGGCGTCGTCACCCCAAATGTGTTCGTTCACCGCATGGTCCTAAGGGATAACCCTCAATCGCAGGAGCTCGTCGCATGACGCCCGAATCAAGAAACCGCCTCGCCGCGCGCGTCGCCCAGGACATCCCTGAAGGCGCCTATGTCAATCTGGGCATCGGCCTGCCCACACTGGTCGCCAATCACATCCCCGCCGAGCGTGAGGTGATCCTCCACAGCGAGAACGGGCTTCTCGGCCGCTGGCTGCGCCCTGGACCCGGCGAGGAGGATCCGGACCTGATCAACGCGGGCAAAGAGCCTATCAAGCTGCTGCCTGGCGCTGCCTTGTTCCACCATGCCGACTCGTTCGGGATGATGCGCGGAGGACACCTCGACATCTGCGTGCTCGGCGGCTTCCAGGTCTCCGAGCAGGGCGACCTCGCCAACTGGCACACAGGCGATCCGAACGCGATTCCGGCGGTCGGTGGTGCGATGGATCTCGCCATCGGTGCGAAGCGTGTCTTCGTCATCATGGAACACGCGGGCAAGAGCGGCGCACACAAGGTGGTGCAAAAATGCAGCTATCCGCTTACAGGAGTGCGTTGCGTCTCCCGCATCTACACAGATATGGCCGTCATGGATGTGCGAGAGCAAGGTTTGACGGTGATCGAGATGGCCCCCGGGGTCACGCAGGAACAGTTGCAGGCCGCCACCGGTGCGCAATTGCGCTTTGAGACGGAAGCAGAAGTCGATCCGTCGCATCATTGAAAACTACGAAGGGAACATTGAAAATGCTGAAATCAGTTCGCGCGACGCTCGCGCTCCTGGCCTGTGCGCTGGCCCTATCCTCGGTGCACGCGGCCGACTACCCAACCAAGCCGGTCACTGTGGTGGTCAGCTTCTCGGCCGGCGGTCCGGTCGATTCGCTCATGCGCGCGCTCGGGCAGCGCCTGTCGGAGGAGTGGAAGCAGCCGGTCCTGATCGACAACAGGCCGGGCGCCAATGAGGCAATCGGGGCGCAGATGGTGGCCAAGGCTCCGGCCGACGGTTATACGCTTTTCGCGTCCACCGAAGGCCCGTTGACGCAGAACCAGTACCTCTACAAGAAGCTGCCGTACAACCCCAATAAGGACTTCACCGCCGTCACCCAACTGGTGCAGGTGCCCATGGTGTTGGTCGTGCCAACCAACTTCCCCGCGAACAACCTGAAGGAGTTCCTGGAATTGGCGCGCTCACGCGCCAGCAAGCCCATCACCTACGGCTCCACCGGCCTGGGAGGCGTGACACATCTGCCGATGTCGATGCTGGCCAAGAACACGAACATTGCGTTCGTCCACGTGCCGTACAAGGGCGCCGCCCCGCTGCTGCCCGAGATCGTCAGCGGCCAGATCGACTCCGCGTTCCTGGCGGTGTCGGCGGCCGCGCCGTTCATCGCCGACAAGAAACTGAAGGCTCTCGTGATCTCGGCCCCGCAGCGCATCCCATCGCTGCCGCAGGTGCCGACCTTCAAGGAACTCGGCGTCGAGGACGTCCAGGCCACGTTCATCATGGCCTTGACCACACCCGCCGGCACGCCGCAGCCGATCGTGGACAAGATCGCCGCGTCGGTGCAGAAGATCATGGCCGATCCGAAATTCCGCGAGAAGTACACCGAGCCCTTCGCCTACCTGCCGGTGGCTTCGAGCCCGAAGGACTTTGCCGCCTACCTCGCCAAGGACCGCGGCTACCAGGCTGAACGTGTCAAGATCTCGGGCGTGGTTCTCGATTGAGCTGGAAGAGATGCACATGAACGAAGTTCGCTGCGCGGTGCTGGATGACTATCAGCAGGCCGCGCATCGCATGGCCGAATGGTCCCGATTGGGCCCAGACGTCGAGGTCACTTTCTTCCGCGACCCGCTTGGCAGCATCGACGCGGCCGCAGACGCCCTCGCCGCTTTCGATGTCGTCGTGCTGATGCGCGAGCGAACCGCCTTCCCGCGCGAGCTGATTGAGCGACTGCCGACGCTGAAGCTCATCGTTACCACCGGTCATCGCAACGGCGCTCTGGACATTGCCGCGGCACGAAAGCAGGGCATCTGCGTGTGCGGCACCGGCACGCTGGAGCCGCCAACGGTTGAGCTGGCGTGGGGCCTGATCTTGTCCTTTGCGCGCCGCCTGCCCGAGGAAGTGGCAAACCTGCGAGCCGGCGGGCGCTGGCAGCAAAGCCTCGGCATCGACCTGGCCGGCAAACAACTTGGTGTACTGGGCCTTGGCCGCCTGGGAACTCGCGTCGCGCGTGTCGCGCGGGCCTTCGACATGAACGTCGTCGCGTGGAGCGCCAACCTGGACGACGCGCGCTGCGAAGCGGCCGGCGTGCAGCGCGCCGCGACGCTCGACGCATTGCTCGCCGGCTCGGACATCGTCACCATCCACATGGTCCTCAGCGCGCGCACCCGCGGGCTGATCGGGACGCGCGAGCTGGGCCTGATGAAGCCCGGCGCGTTCCTGGTGAACACCTCGCGGGCGCCGATCGTCGACGAGGCCGCCCTGCTGGCGGCCTTGGAGCGGCGGCAGATCGCCGGCGCGGCGCTCGACGTCTAC
>JBOICE010000343.1:0-4776 GCA_050739815.1 Pseudomonas sp.
GCGCTGGCAGCGCAACGCGCCAAGGTCGACGACCCGGCGCTGACGCCTTCGGCACGAGTGCTGGCCAGCCTGCAGGAGCAGGGTGAGAGCTTCAGTGAATTCGCCCTGCGCCAGAGCCAGGCACATGCCGAATACTTCCGCGGCCAACCGCTGAGCGCGGCGCAGCAAACCGCCTTCGAGGAGTCGGTGCGTCAGTCGCTGGACGAACAGGCTGAACTGGAGCGCGCGCAGGTCGGCGATTTCGACACCTTTGTCGCCGCCTATCAGGCGAGCATCCTCGCCCTCGCGGTTTAGCCAACTACGTCGCAAAAGCCGCCAGCGGGGCAAAAGCCGGGATCGGCGGTTCAATCGCCGCCGGTCAGCAGGGCTAGCATAAGCACAGTTTGGTTAATGTGAGCTTGCCCATGGCGCCCTCCGAGGCCCTCCCCGACGAAGACCGGCCCGACGAAGATCGACATTGGAGCCTGGAAAGCCTCAACAAGGCTTACCAACAAGGCTACATGGCCGGCCTCACCGGCCACCCGCTGAGCCAGCAACCGCACCGCGCGGAAGTACTCGCGGCGGCGTGGGAAGCCGGCTGGGATGATGGTGAAGAGCAGTACCAACTGCTGATACAGAAGAGCGCCTAAGCACCCGCTGGCACGTAGGCTGGGTAGCGCGCAGCGCAACCCAGCCGACGGTCTGTTGCGCAAGGGATCGCCGCTACAGCGGTTTCTCGAAGATCTGCGAATTGCGCTGATAGTTGTACAGCGAGGCCCGCGCTGCGGGCAGGCGGTCTACGCCGCTCGGCTCGAAACCACGCTCACGGAACCAATGGGCAGTGCGGGTGGTGAGCACGAACAAGGTCTTCAAGCCCTGCGCCCGTGCGCGCTCTTCGATGCGCTCCAGCAGCTCATCACCGCGGCCACCATGGCGATAGTCCGGATTGACCGCCAGACAGGCCAACTCACCCGAGGCCGAGTCGGCAATCTGATACAGCGCCGCGCAGGCGATGATCAGCCCGTCGCGCTCGACTATGCTGAATTGTTCGATCTCGCGCTCCAGCACTTCCCGTGAGCGGCGCACCAGGATGCCCTGCTCTTCCAACGGGCTGATCAGTTCGATCAGGCCACCGACATCCTCGATGCTCGCTTCGCGCAGCTGCTCGAACTGTTCCTGGTCGACCAGGGTGCCGCCGCCGTCGCGGGTAAACAGCTCGGTGAGCAGCGAGCCATCTTCGGTATAGCTGACGATATGGCTGCGCTTGACCCCGCCGCGGCATGCCTGGGCGGCCGCATCGAGCAACTCGGCCTGATAACTGTTGCCGAGCCGTTGCAGATGGTTGGGCACCTGCTGGGGGCGCAACTCACGCACCAACTTGCCAGCCACATCGAGCAGGCCGCGCTCGGCGCCAAACAGAATCAGTTTGTCGGCATCCAGATCGATCGCCGCCCGCATCGCCACATCTTCACAGGCAAGATTGAAGATTTCCCCGGTGGGCGAGTAACCCAGCGGCGAGAGCAGCACGATCGAGCGTTCGTCGAGCAGACGGCCGATGCCCTTGCGATCGACCCGCCGGACTTCGCCGGTATGGTGATAGTCGACGCCCTCGAGCACCCCAATCGGCCGCGCGGTGACGAAATTACCGCCCGCCACGCGCAGGCGCGAGCCCTGCATCGGCGAGGCGGCCATGTCCATCGACAGGCGCGCTTCGATGGCAATCCGCAGCTGGCCGACCGCGTCGATCACGCACTCCAGGGTCGGTCCGTCGGTAATCCGCAAGTTGCGATGAAAATGGGGGGTCAGCCCGCGTGTAGCCAGGCGCGTCTCGATTTGTGGGCGCGACCCGTGGACCAGAACCAGACGCACGCCAAGGCTGTGCAGCAGCACCAGGTCATGGACGATATTGCCGAAGTTCGGATGCGCCACGCCTTCGCCGGGCAGCATGACGACAAAGGTGCAATCGCGGTGGGCATTGATGTAGGGCGAAGCGTGGCGGAGCCAGTTGACGTATTCCGGCATAGCGTAATGAGCCTTTGATTCGTGAAGAGAAAGCCTGAGCCAGCAACAGCAACTCCGCGGCGCGGAGCGGTGAAACGTCGGCTTTATCGTCGAAGTTGGGGCTGCAACACGCGCGCTCTCCTTACCGGTCAATGGTGCGACACCTACAAAAGCCCGGCTTCGGCAGGGCCTCTCCAGCCTACACGGCTGTCGCTGGATTCAGGCAATAGTGCTGAATCAGCTCTCGCAGCAGACGCACTGTCGGCTGCAAACGTGACATTTCCAGGAACTCCCCCGGCTGATGGGCACAGCTGATATCGCCGGGGCCGAGAATCAGGGTCTCGCAACCCAGTTGCTGAAGATAAGGCGCTTCGGTGCCGAATGCCACCGCCTCGGCGCTGTGCCCGGTCAACCGTTCCGCCAGCCGCACCAGCTCGGAGTCGGCCACCTGCTCGAACGCGGGCACGCAGGGAAACAGCGGGGCAAAGTCGATCGTCACCTGATGCTGGATGGCCAGCGGTTGCAGCCTTTGCCGAATCGCCGCGCGCAACAGCTCCGGGTCCATGCCTGGCAAGGGTCGCAGGTCGAATTCCAGCGAACACTGGCCGCAGATCCGGTTGGGATTGTCACCGCCGTGGATACAACCCAAGTTGAGGGTCGGCTGCGGCACACTGAACTGCGGGTTGCGGTATTGCTGCTGCCATTGCCGGCGCAACTGCAGCAACTCGGCCATCGCCCCGTGCATGGCCTCCAAGGCGCTATGGCCGAGGCTTGGGTCGGAAGAATGGCCGCTCTGCCCGAGAATATCGATGCGCTCCATCATCACCCCCTTGTGCAGGCGGATCGGCCGCAAGCCGGTAGGCTCACCGATCACCGCCGCGCGCCCCAGAGGCCGGCCCGCCGCAGCCAGCGCGCGGGCGCCGGCCATCGAACTTTCTTCATCGCAGGTGGCGAGGATCAGCAGCGGTTGCCGGAACGACTGCACAAGCAAGGGTTGCACCGCTTCGATAACCAGCGCAAAGAAGCCCTTCATGTCGCAGCTGCCCAGACCAATCCAGCGCCCGTCGATTTCAGTCAGCTTGAGCGGGTCGGTTTGCCACAACGCCTCATCGTACGGCACGGTGTCACTGTGCCCAGCCAACACCAGACCGCCAGGGCCACTGCCGTAGCTGGCGAGCAGGTTGAATTTGCCCGGCGTGACTTCCTGCACTTCGCAGGCGAAGCCCAGCTCGGCGAGCCAGGCGCCGAGTAGCTCGATCACCCCGCGATTGGACTGATCCAGGCTCGGCTGGGTACAGCTCACCGAAGGGCTGGCGATCAGTGCGGCAAATTGCTCTTTAAGGGAAGGCAGGGGCATTCGCGGTCTCCACAAGCGAGCCCCATCATAGAACCATCGCCCCCCAGGAATAAACCGCCAAGCCCAGTCGGCGCGGCAACCCTGCTTGTCCTGTACACTTCACGGCTTCAGCAGCCCACGCCGATTGGCACTCTGTGGCTGCGCACCCGTTACCAGCGTTTGGATTCCCCGGCCATGCAGAAAGAAACCGAAATCAAACTCCGCGTCAGCCGCGAAACCCTCGCCGCCCTGCGTGAGCACCCATTGCTGAAAAAACGCAACAAGGCTGGCTGGGAACGCCGTGAACTGTTCAATCAGTACTTCGATACAGCGGAACGCGACCTGGCCAAAGCCAAGATCGCGCTGCGCATCCGGCGTGACGGTGAGGAGTTCATCCAAACCCTGAAGACTCGCGGCCACAGCGTCGCCGGTTTGTCCGAACGCCACGAGTACGACTGGTCGCTGACCAAGGCCAAGCTGGACCTGAAGAAACTGAACGACGAATGCTGGCCGGAGGCGCTGGCGGACCTGGATAAAAAACAGCTACAGGCGATTTTCACCACCGACTTCGTTCGCGAACGCGCCGAAATAGCCTGGGGCCGTGGCAAAACCAAGGTGGTGATCGAAGCCGCCCTCGACCTCGGCAAGGTCGTTGCCGCCGGCCAGGAAGAAGACATCTGCGAGCTGGAGCTGGAGCTGCGCCAAGGCGAGCCGCACGCGCTCCTGGAGCTGGCGGCGGAGCTGGCGGCGGACCTCGCGCTGATGCCCTGCGATATCAGCAAGGCCGAACGCGGTTATCGCCTGTTCGACGCCAACAGCTACTCGCTGAGCCTGCCACTGCCCGAGCTCCACCCTGAGATGGCGCTGGACCAAGCCTTCGCCGCGCTGGCCTGGCACCTGCTCGGCAGCAGCCAGCGTCTGGCCGAACAATACCGCTTCAACGGTCATTGGCGTTTGCTGGTCGACTGGGTCGAGCAGCTGGTCGAACTCCGGGCGCTGGTCGGCAGCCTCGGCCAGGCCGCCCCAAGGGCGAGCAGCCACGAACTGCGCCTGAGCCTCGACGCCCTGCTCGGCGACTGGCGCCCACGGGTACTGGCCGGCCAGCTCGACGAAGCCGTGCGCCAAGCCGCGCCCGCGCAGTTCGCCGAAGAACTGCAAGGCAAGCGCTGGGGCCTGTTCTCGCTGCATACCTCACGCTGGCTGCTGACCAGTGCCTGGACCGTCGAACGCAACAATCGCGGCAATCGCCAGGGCGCTGCGGTGCTTGGCAACTGGTTACCGCACCTGCTGGCCGAAGAGGCCGTGGCCCTGCAACTGGGCCGTTATCAGCAGCAGCCGGAAGACCTGGCCGAGCAACTGCCGCGTATCGAGCGTCTGCAGGTCTGGCTGCGCCTGGCCCGCCATGTACTGGAGATACCAGAAGTCGACCGCCTGTATGGCGAGCTGAACAAACTGCGCGA
>JBOICE010000344.1:0-13222 GCA_050739815.1 Pseudomonas sp.
ATGTGCATGTGTTCTTCGCCGACGCCCTGTTTGCCTTGGTTTGCCTGCATGTGACGGCGGCGCTGATCGAGAGCTTCCGGCTGAAGGAAAACCTGCCGTTGTCGATGATCACCGGGCGCCGTCGGCAACGTTAGTTATGCCTGCGTAGCTCCACGGCCTCGGCCTGTCCCTGGCCTGCCCCGACTCTTGCCTGTCGTTATGCCTGCGCCAACGCGCGCAAACGCGCCAGTTCATGGACGGCGATGGGGATGCCCTGGGTTTGTGCCTTGGCTCGTTCGCGGTAGCGGCGGTCGCCCGGCAGGCGTGGTTGGCCGGCGGCGTGCATCTGGCTGACGAGTTCTTGGCTGCGGGCCGCGAAGTTCTGGCCGGCGGCTTTACTCGGGTCGATGACGATCAGGAGTTGCCCGGTCCAGGGCGTCTGGGCGTCCGGGTGTTTGGACCAGTCGAACTCGAAGGAGAAGTGCCCGCCGGTCAGTGCGGCGGCGAGCAGTTCGACCATCATCGACAATGCCGAACCTTTGTAGCCGCCAAACGGCAGCAGTGCGCCGCCGTCGAGAATCGCCTGTGGGTCTGCGGTCGCCTGCCCTCGGCTATCGACCCCCATCCCCGCCGGCAGGCTGGCGCCGTTGCGTGCGGCGATTTGTACATCACCGTTGGCGATGGCGCTGGTGGCCAGGTCGAAGACTATGGGGTCGCCGCCGTCGCGGGGCGCCGCGAAGGCGATCGGGTTGGTGCCGAACAGCGCGCGCTGGCCGCCATGGGGCACGACGCAGGCAAAGCTGTTGACCAGGCTCAGCGCCACCAGCCCTTCGCGGGCAAAGGGTTCGACATCGGGCCAGAGCGCGGCGAAGTGGTGGGAATTGCGAATGGCCAACACCGCGATACCTGCGTTTCTGGCTTTTTCCACCAGCAATGGGCGGGCTGCGGCCAAGGCCGGTTGGGCAAAGCCGCGCCCCGCATCGACCCGCACGAAGCCGGCTGCGACATCCTCGACCACGGGCAGCGCCTGACCGTCGACCCAGCCGCTGGCCAGGGAGGACAAATAGCCGGGGATACGGAAAATGCCGTGGCTTTCGGAGCCGTCGCGCTGAGCGCTGGCGCAGTTCTCGGCGAGGATTCGGGCGACCTCTGGCGAGGTGCCATGGCGCTGGAAAACTTGCCGCAGCAGCTCGACCAGCTCAGGGAAGGAGAGGTTTTCCGTCTCCGCGTGGGCGGAGGTATGGCTGGCTGCAGACATCTGAAGCTCCGGATGAATGGTGAGAAGAGATGTGGGGCAACAGTGCGTTGAGACTCGGCCCAACTATCAAGCCATGACAGCTATCTGTCAAATATTGACTTGATGACAGAAAACATTCATTTTCTGTTTCCAGAGCGGCACTTCAACGAGGATCACCCTTGAGCCAGTCGATCAAACAACGCCTTGAGAGCAGCCTGGCAACCGCCGCCGCCGCTGGCCGGGCGATTGCCAATTACATGCTGGCCAATCTGCATGAGCTGCCTTTTCAAACCTCTGCGGGCATCGCCGAGAAGCTCGGCGTAAGCGAGTCGACTGTGGGCCGGTTCTGCCGCTCCATCGGTTATAGCCATTTCAAGGGTTTGAAGAACGACTTGAAAGCCGATCTGGGTGACGGGCCCTGGTTGGTGGGTGATCGCCTACAAGAGTTTCGCCAACAGCAGAGCCAGGGCCCACAAGGACTGTCGCGCAGCCTGGAGCTGGAAGTCGCAGCGCTAGTGCGGGTTTACGAATACAGCCAGACCCCGGCCTGGCAGGTGGTCAGCGACCGCCTGGCCAGCCGGCCGAAAGTCTTTGTCGCCGGGTTTCAGACCGAACGTGGCATTGCCGCCTCGATGGTGCATTTGCTCCAGTACCTGCGTGACGGCGTGCAGTTGGTCGATGGTGCCGCCGGGCATTTTGGCGACGTCTTGCTCAGCCCGCCGGAACAGACCGCCCTGGTGGTTTTCGAAGCCCGGCGCTATTCCCGGCACGCCTTGGGGCTGTGCCGCAAGGCCCGCGAAGCGGGGATCGCCGTCACGCTGGTCACCGACACGTTCTGCGACTGGGCGGATAAGTACGCCGATGAAGTGTTCCGGGTACCTACCGAGTTCAATCTGTTTTGGGAGTCGACTGCGGCGATGCTGTCGCTGGTTCACTTGTTGGTCAACGAGGTGTGCAAAAAACTGGGGCCTGAGGTCGAGAAACGCCTGGAGGCCACAGCCGCTTTACACAATGAGTTCGTCGGATACACATCGTCGCCAGGATTAAAACAATAGCCATAAGGCAATTACCCCGAGGTGCAAGATGAAACGAGTCATCCGCTTTGCAAGTGCATGCGCGCTGGTGTTTGTTGGCGCGGGCTTCGCTCAGGCCGAAGTGCTGAGAATCGCCACTGAAGGTGCTTACCCACCGTTCAACTACGTCGACTCGGATAACCAGCTGCATGGTTTCGATGTGGATATCGCCCAGGCATTGTGTGAACGCATGAAAGTGCAGTGCACCGTAGTTGCGCAAGACTGGGAAGGCATCATCCCCGCGCTGATGGCGAAAAAATACGATGCCGTGGTGGCTTCGATGATCATCACCGAAGAGCGCAAGAAGAAGATCAGCTTCACCAACCACTACTACAAAACCCCGCTATCGGTTGCCGTAGCCAAAGACTCGGATATCACCGACGCGCAGACCAACTTCAAGGGCAAGGTGGTTGGCGCGCAGTCCTCCTCGACCCAAGCGATTTACGCCGAAGATGTGTATGGCAAGGCCGGAGCCGAGGTGAAGCTCTATCCAACCATGGACGAAGCCAATAGCGACCTGGCTTCAGGCCGTCTCGACGGGGTGATCGCGGATAAGTTTCCGTTGGTTGCCTGGGTCAACCAAGCCGGCAAGGATTGCTGCAAGATGCTCGGCGATGTCGCCGGCACCACAGCTGACGCGGCGATTGCGGTGCGCAAAGACGATGACGCGTTGCGCGAGCGGCTCAACCAGGCGCTTGCCGAAATCGTCGCCGACGGAACCTATAAAAAGATTTCCAGCCGCTATTTCGCTTTCGACATCTATTGATGCCGGGCTCCCTCATCTGCATTCGCTGACGCTGGCTAATTAATCAAGGCAGGACGAGCCGGTAGCACCTTAAAACTTAAGGTGCTACCGGCTTGCGGGGATCGTGCAAGCTGCATTTACCGAGAGGGTTCGAGCATGTTCGAACATCTGTCACTTTTATCCTTAGCCAGCGGCGGCTGGGGCATGGCCTTACTGGCCGGTGCCCTGGTGACGATTTCACTGGCGCTGTGCTGTTTACCGATCGGCTTGCCGCTGGGCCTGGGCGTGGCACTCGCCGCCCGCTCTAAGCGGCGCTGGCCGCGGGCCATGGCCACGGTGTTTTCTACCGTGTTCCGGGGTCTGCCGGAGCTGTTGACGCTGCTGATCATTTATTACGGTTGCCAGATTGCCACACAGAAAATCCTCGCCGCGATGGGCTACGACGCCGAGGTAACGATCAATACCTTTCTAGCGGCAATGATCGCCTTCAGTTTGGTATTCGCCGCCTTCTCCAGCGAAATCTGGTTAGGCGCCTTCAAAACCGTCGGCAAGGGCCAGTATGAAGCGGCGGCGGCCCTTGGTCTGTCGCAAGGCGCGGCGTTCCGGAAGGTGGTGTTTCCCCAACTGGTGCGCATCGCCTTGCCGGGGCTGTCGAACAACTGGCTGTCACTGCTCAAAGACACCTCGCTGGTGTCGACCATCTCCCTGGTCGATCTGATGCGCCAGACCAACCTGGCAGTCAGCGTGACCAAGGAACCGATGTTTTTCTATGCCGTGGCCTGTTTCGGCTACCTGTTGTTCTCCGCGCTATCGGGGCGGGTATTCCATCATGTCGAACAACGTTTCAGCCGCCATCAGCAGAGCGTGCGCCCATGACTGCCAATGAACTGCTGGAGATGTTTCTCAGCCCGGAATTGCTCGAGCGCTATGGCTCACGCTTTATCGACGGGTTGCTGGTGACCGGCAAACTGGTGGGATTGTCGTTCACCCTTGGCGCCGTGCTCGGCTTACTGATTGCCCTCGGCCGCTTGTCCAACAGCAAGCTGTTACGCAGCTTCACCGGCAGCTATGTGTACTTCTTCCGCGGCTCGCCGCTGCTGGCGCAGTTGTTCATGCTCTATTACGGGCTCGGCTCGTTCAAGGAGTTCTGGCAGGACGTCGGCTTGTGGTGGTTCTTCCGCGAAGCCTGGTTCTGCACGCTGCTGGCGTTCACCCTGAACACCGCGGCCTACCAGGCGGAAATCTTGCGCGGCAGTTTGCTCGCGGTCGCCCAAGGCCAACGGGAAGCGGCGCAAGCCCTCAACCTGAAACGCTCGACCACCTTCTTCAAGGTCATCCTGCCGCAGTCGTTGATGGTCGCGATCGGGCCGTTGGGCAATGAACTGATTCTGATGATCAAGGCCAGCGCGATCGCTTCTCTGGTGACCATTTACGACTTGATGGGCGTGACCAAACTGGCCTTCTCCCGCAGCTTCGACTTCCAGATCTACCTCTGGGCGGCGGTGTTGTATCTGTTGATTGTCGAGGTCGTGAGACGCAGCTTGAAACTCATCGAAGGGCGCCTGGGGCGTCACCTGCATTAAGAAGCCACTTTTCACTGGGTGCTGCGTGCTGAGCCGCGCGCGCCAGAGTCCGAAGGATTAGTCCATGCACTGCGAAACGATCGTCCTGGGGGCCGGCATTGTCGGCGTTTGCACCGCGCTCCACCTGCAAGCCCGTGGCCGCAAGGTCGTGCTGATCGACCGCGGCGAGCCGGGCAGCGGCACCAGCTATGGCAATGCCGGGCTGATCGAGCGCTCCAGCGTGATCCCGTACGCCTTCCCCCGACAGCTTTCCAGCCTGCTGCGTTATGGGCTCAACCGCGAGTCGGATGTGCGCTACAGCTTTAGCCATTTGCCCAAAGCCGGACCTTGGCTGTTCAAGTACTGGCAGAACTCCTCGCCCGAGCGTCTGGCAGAAGCCACCCGGGCGATGTTGCCGCTGGTGGAGCGCTGCGTGCTCGAGCACGACTTGCTCGCCGAGGCGGCCGGGGTCACCGACCTGATCAAGGCCCGCGGCTGGATCGAGGCTTTCCGCAATCAGCCGGCTTTTGACAAGGGTTTGGCCGAAGCGCAGGCACTCAAGCCCTACGGGTTGCGTTATGAGGTGCTGAATAAACAGCAACTGCACGCACGCGAACCTAGCCTGCATGACAACGCTCTGGGTGGCATTCACTGGCTGGACCCGAAAACCGTCAGCGATCCCGGCGCCTTGACCCGTGGCTATGCGGCTTTGTTCGTTAAGCGTGGCGGCCGGTTCGTCAAAGGCGATGCCTTGAGCTTGCGCCAGATCGACGGCCAATGGCAGGTCGGCAGTGAGCAGGGGCCAGTACTGGCCGCCGAGGTGGTAGTCGCCCTCGGCCCCCAAGCCGCGGGGTTGTTCGAACCCTTGGGTTATCGGATTCCGCTGGCGATCAAACGCGGCTATCACATGCACTATGGCTCACAAGCGGGCGCGCAATTGCTGCACTCGATCGTCGATACGCAAGGCGGCTATGTCCTGGCGCCCATGGCCCAAGGTATACGCCTGACCACCGGCATCGAGTTTGCCGCCAGCGATGCGCCCGTCAATGAAATCCAGTTACGCCGTTGCGAAGCCATCGCCCGCACGCTCTACCCACTGGGCGAACGCCTCGACCCGGAGCCGTGGCTCGGCCGGCGCCCGTGCTTGCCGGATATGCGCCCGGTGATCGGCCCGGCACCCCGGCACAGGGGGCTGTGGTTCAACTTTGGGCATGCCCACCACGGCTTGACGCTGGGCCCGGTCAGCGGCCGCTTGCTGGCGGAAATGATGACCGCCAATACGCCTTTTACCGATCCCGCACCCTATAGCGCCGAGCGCTTCAACTAGGCTGGAGGCAAGACCATGTCAGCGACCAACACCCAAATGCAGCAGACCGGGGATCTCGCGCAGCCAGCCGCCGCTGCGCGGGATACGCGCAAAGTGGCCGTGGCTATCGAAGGCTTGAACAAGTTTTACGGCGCTTACCAGGTACTGCACGACATCAACCTGAGCGTGCGTGAAGGCGAGCGCATCGTGTTGTGCGGGCCGTCGGGCTCAGGCAAGTCGACCCTGATTCGCTGCATCAACCGCCTGGAAGTCGCCGAGCAAGGCAGCATTCGGGTGAATGCGACCGACCTCTCCCAGTCGACCCGTCAGGCGGCGAAAGTGCGCGGTGAAGTGGGTATGGTGTTCCAGCACTTCAACCTCTTCCCGCATATGAGCGTTCTGCAAAACTGCATCTTGGCGCCGATGTCGACGCGCGGCTATTCGCGCAAGAAAGCCGAAGAGCTGGCCCGGCATTACCTGAATAAAGTCGGCATCGCGAACCAGGCCGACAAATACCCCAGCCAGCTATCCGGCGGCCAGCAACAGCGAGTGGCCATCGCCAGGGCTTTATGCATGGAGCCGAAGATCATGCTGTTCGACGAACCGACCTCGGCGCTCGACCCGGAAATGGTTTCAGAGGTGCTGGATGTGATGGTCAAACTGGCAGGCAGCGGCATGACCATGCTCTGCGTGACCCACGAAATGGGTTTCGCCCGTCAAGTGGCGGAGCGGGTGCTGTTTCTCGATGGCGGCAGAATCGTCGAAGACAGCCCGCCGGAGGCATTTTTCACCGCGCCGAAAAGCCCCCGCGCCCAAGGGTTTTTAGCGCAGATACTGCATTGATTGCCGGCCGATGAAGGGCGCGCGGGCGCTGCATCGGTCGCCCGCGCTGGCCGGGAAATCCCGCGCATCGCCACGCAGGATTCCCCATCGGTCAGCGATCAGCCCTTGACCAGGCGCGCATCCAGGCTGTTTTGCGCCAAGCGCTGGGCCTGCGCTTCGCTCATGCCCAGGCTGGCATGCAGGGCGGCGAAGTTCTCGGTGACATAGCCGCCGAAGTAGGCCGGGTCGTCCGAGTTCACCGTAACCTTTACGCCTTGTTCGAGCATGTCGAGGATGTTGTGGTGCTTCATGTCCTCGAACACACAGAGCTTGGTGTTCGACAGCGGGCAGACCGTCAGCGGGATTTGCTCGTCGATCAGCCGTTGCATCAGCCGCGGGTCTTCGCTGGCGCGCACGCCGTGGTCGATGCGGCTGACCTTCAACAGGTCCAAGGCTTCCCAGATGTATGACGGCGGACCTTCTTCACCCGCATGGGCAACGGTCAAAAAGCCTTCGCCGCGCGCACGGTCGAATACCCGCTGGAACTTGCTGGGCGGGTGGCCCATCTCCGAGCTGTCCAGGCCGACGGCAAAAAAAGCGTCGCGATAGGGCAGGGCTTGCTCGAAGGTTTTTTGTGCGTGTTCCTCCGGCAGATGGCGGAGGAAACTGAGGATCAGGCCGCTGCTGATACCGAGTTGCTGGCGGCCATCTTGCAATGCCGTCGCGATGCCGTTGAGGGCGACCTCGAAAGGAATGCCGCGTTCGGTGTGGGTCTGCGGATCGTAGAAGGGTTCGGTATGGATCACGTTCTGTGCCTTGCAGCGTTGCAGGTAAGCCCAGGTCAGATCGTAGAAGTCCTGCTCGGTGCGCAATACCGCGGCGCCCTGGTAATAGAGATCGAGGAATTCTTGCAGGTTGTTGAAGGCGTAGGCGCCGCGCAGGGCATCGACGTCATTCCAGGGCAGGGCGATCTTGTTGCGCTCGGCCAGGGCGAACAGCAGCTCAGGTTCCAGCGAACCTTCCAGGTGCAGGTGCAGTTCGGCCTTGGGCAAGGCGTTGAGCCAGTCGTACATGAGTCGGAGCCTTGTCTGCGGGGAATGCCGAGCAGTTTAGCTGACCGCCAGGACAGAATCTCCTGTGCCTCAACCGACCGGCGCCTGTTCTCGACGATAGGCCGTGCTGGCGAAAACCCTCAATCTTGGCCTACAAAGCGCTGCAGCCCGACCTAACAGATAACGGCTACAGCGCCAATTCATTCGCCCTAGGATCCTGTCGGGCTTAGGCGTCCGTAGCGAGAAAGTCTGGGATTGAGACCGTTTTTTCACTCAGCCGAGGCGATTAGTCATTCTCTTTAACGAGGTTGAGTGGAACAACGGGCCGATATCCAGGCTTTCGCAGTAGGACAGTTCTAAGTCCGACAGACTCCTAGGGTTTGCTTTACCCCGCGATCAACTGACGCGCCGCCTCACGGTGCGAGCGGATCAGCTGTTGCAGATCCAGCCCTTCGATCTGTCCATCGACCACCCGCCAGTCGCCGCCGACCATCACCCGGTCGGCCCGATCGGCACCGCAAAGCAGCAAGGCCGAGAGCGGGTCGTGGCTGCCGGAGAAACGCAGCTCATCGAGCTTGAACAGCGCCAGGTCGGCCTGCTTGCCCACCGCCAGCTCACCGATATCGCCACGGCCGAGGAGCTTGGCCGAGCCGCGTGTCGCCCAGCCGAGGGCCACTTGCGGGGTGACCCTTTCGGCGCCATAGCGCAGCCGTTGCAGGTACAGGGCCTGGCGGGCTTCGAGGATCAGGTTGGACGCATCGTTCGAGGCCGAGCCATCGACACCCAGACCAATCGGCGCGCCTGCTGCTTCCAGATCCAGGGTCGGGCAGATGCCTGAAGCCAGGCGCATATTCGAGCTGGGGCAGTGGCAGATGCCGGTGCCGGCCTGGCCGAGGCGGGCGATTTCGTCCGGGTTGAAATGAATGCCGTGGGCCAGCCAGGTACGCGGCCCGAGCCAGCCGACGCTGTCCAGATAGTCCACGGTGCGCAGGCCGAAGCGTTGCAGGCAGAAGTCCTCTTCATCGAGGGTTTCCGCCAGGTGCGTGTGCAGGCGTACGTCATGTTTTTCTGCCAGCTCGGCGCTGGCCCGCATGATTTCCGGGGTGACCGAGAACGGCGAGCAGGGCGCCAGGGCGATCTGGATCTGCGCACCGTCGCCGCGCTCATGGTACTGGCCGATCAGCCGTTGGCTGTCTTGCAGAATCACCTCGCCCTGCTGCACGGTCTGCTGCGGCGGCAGGCCACCATCGGCCTCGCCCAGGCTCATCGAGCCACGGGTGAGCATTGCGCGCATGCCCAGCTCACGGACGACCTCGACCTGTACGTCGATGGCGTCTTCCAGGCCGCCGGGGAACAAGTAGTGATGGTCCGCCGCCGTGGTGCAGCCGGACAGCAACAGTTCGGCCAGCGCCACCTGCGTGGCCAGCGCCAGTTTCTCCGGCGTCAGGCGCGCCCACACCGGGTAGAGGGTTTTCAGCCAGGGGAACAGCGGCTGATTGACCACCGGTGCCCAGGCACGGGTGAGGGTTTGGTAGAAGTGGTGATGGGTGTTGATCAGCCCCGGCAGCACGACATGCTCGCGGGCGTCGAAAGTTTGATCGCAGGGTGTCGCGGGCTGCTGGTCAGCAGCGAGCACTTCGGTGATTACGCCGTTTTCAATCACCAGGCCGCCACGGGCGTCGAGGTCATTGGCAGTGAAGATGGCTTGCGGGTTACGCAGCCAGAGACGGTTAGCAGCCATTGGCAGGCTCCTCTGAGGTTTAAGTTCAGGTTCGCCAGCTCAGTTTTACCCTGTCTGCTGATCCAGGTCCGCCCGTTCGATTGCCACGGGCGTGGCGGCAAAGATAAAGCCTAAAGTCGCACTTGTCATGTGCAGCTTCAGGCTTTTGCAAAGGCAGTTTCAGCCCCGCGTCGTTGCTGCGCTGGCAGCCATTACCAAGGAATGGTCTGGCCCTGATAGTCGATGAAGTGATGCTCGCCGCTGCCGGCGTACTGCTCGATTTGGGCCAGCAGCCCCAGGCAGCTGGCCTCGATATCCAGACTAGCTCCGGCGCCGCCCATGTCGGTCTTCACCCAGCCCGGATGCAGCGACAATACGGTCAATTTATTCTCACCCAGTTCGCAGACAAAGCTGTTGGTCAGCGAGTTCAGAGCCGCCTTGCTCGCCTTATACAGCGCCAGATTGTTGCCTTCCGGGTTGGCGACGCTACCCAACACCGAGCTCATGAACGCCAGCACGCCGCTGCCCTTGCGGATATGCAGGGCGAAGCGCTCGGCCAGGCGAATCGGCGCTATCGCATTGGTCATGAATAACTGCGCGATTTCCGTCGAGGTGGCGGCGCTGGCGGATTGGTGTGCGGGGCCGGAGATCCCGGCGTTGACGAACAACAGGTCGAACACCTGCCCCTGAAGGCGTTGCTCCAGCGCACTCAATTGCTTGGCGTCGTCGATATCCAGTTGCTCAATTTGCACGCCGGGCAGCGCCTGCAGCGCATCGGTACGTTCTGGGTCGCGCACCGTGGCGGTCACGTGCCAGCCGTCTGCCTGTAACTGTTTCACCAAGCCCAGGCCAAGCCCACGCGAAGCGCCGATGATCAATGCTGTTTTTGCCTGTGCCATAGCCGTATCGATGCCCTGTCAGGATGAATTCGGGCCTCAGCATACCGGCAAGTAGGCGCGGGGCCGAACTCGCTATTACCCAGCGTCCGGCACCGCTGGGTTTGGCCAAAAAACGGCGCTACCCAGCCTACTTCAACAGATGCGCGGCTGCCCCTGGCGAATCAAGGCGCTACAGGCGCAGTAATTGAATGCGCCCGCGACTGAGGTCGGCCAACAGTCGTTGCAAGGTTGCTAGGTGAGCCTCGGGCAGGGCCAGGGTCAGCAGTGCGCCTTCGGCATCGAAGCTTTCCTGCTCGAGCAGCGCTTCAAGCTCTGCCAACCGGGCCTTCAGCACTGGCAACTCGGCGAAGCTGCAATGCAAGGCGAAGCGACTGCGCTGTACCAGCGCGATGCGTTCGGCGGCTTGCAGGCATTTGTTGGCGCTGCCGCCATAGGCGCGTGCCAGTCCGCCGGTGCCGAGCTGGATGCCGCCATACCAGCGGGTAACGAGCACCGCCACCCGATCGCAATCCTGGCCCTCGATGGCGGCGAGGATCGGCCGACCGGCCGTGCCACCGGGTTCGCCGTCATCGCTGAAGCGGTACTGCTGGCCGACCTTCCAGGCCCAGCAGTTGTGCGATGCGCCGGCATCGCTGGCCTGCTCGATAAAGGCCTGTGCTTCGGCCGCACTGCCGATCGGCGCGGCCTGGGCGAGGAAGCGGCTTTTGCGGATGTCCTCGCGGTACTCGCAAGGCGCGTTGAGGCTGAAGGGCACGTTTAAATGGCCGGCGGCGTCAGCCCACAACCCTTGAGGATGATGTGGGTCAGGTTGGCGGTGGCGGCGCTGAAGTCCTCTTTACTCAACTTCTTGCGCCCGGTCAGGCGGCAGATCTGCTCGCCGAAGTCGGCGTAATGCTGGGTGCTGCTCCAGATCAGCATGATCAGGTGCACCGGGTCGACCGGGTCGAGCTTGCCGGCTGCGATCCAGGCCTCGAACACCGCGGCGCGGCCACGGAACCAGGTCAGATAGTCCTGGTTGAAGTATGCCGACAGGCACTCGCCACCGCCGATCACCTCCATGGCAAAAATCTTCGAAGCCAGCGGCTGACGGCGAGAGAACTCCATCTTGGCGTCGATGTAACCCGCCAGCGCTTTGGCCGGATCGTCGTCGGCGGTCAGCGTGTTGAAGGTGCTGTCCCAGAGTTCGAGGATGTTGCTCAGCACCGCCAGATACAGGCCCAGTTTGTTGTTGAAGTAGTAATGCAGGTTCGCCTTGGGCAGCCCGACGGCCTGCGCAATGGCGTTCATGCTGGTGCCCTTGAAGCCGTGGCGGGCGAATTCCTCTTCGGCGGCGGCAAGGATCGCTTCTTCGTTTTTCTGGCGAATGCGCCCGACGGGTTTGGCGCTATGAGCGGGGACTTCAAGGGTCATGGGGCGAATCCGGACTGTTCAGTGAGCGCAGCGAGCACTGATAACCCAGTGTCGGCGAGGAGACAAGCGCAAGGCGCAGAAAAGCCCGGCCGACAACGCCTGAACGTGGCGCCCTGTTGGGCTTCACTGCGGTCAGCCCAACCTACGGGATCAATCGCGCCTAGGGTTCGGATTGCTGCTCTTTGCGCCCGCCGAGATACCAGCCGAGCGCGGCCCACAGGGCGGCGCAGACAGCGCCGACCAAGGCGACCAGCAAGACGCCCTGGGCGAGGCTGTCGAGCAGGGCTTTGGCCCAGCCGCTGATGGCGTCGCCGGCGCGGTAGACCACGGTGTCGATGAAGTTTTTCGCCTTGTACTTGGTCTGCGCGTCGAGCGGGGCGAAGAGCATTTCCCGGCCGGGGCGGATGAAGGCGTATTCGCCCACGCGCCGCACGATCATCAGGGCGGCCAATGCGGCGAAGGTCGGCGCCAGGGCCAGCCCGAGGAAGCCCAGGCAAACCAGCAGCGGCACCCCGGCGAGCAGCGCGCGCAGACCAAGGCGTTGGGCGATGCGCCCGGTGATAAACACTTGAGCGATGAGGGACAAGAGCTGCACGCTGAAGTCGATCAGGCCGAACACGCGGATCTGTTCGTTGCTGTCGGGGAAGGTTTGCGCCACCAGCCGCGCCTGCTCGAAGTAGAGGAAGGTGCTCGCCGTCGCCAGCAGGATGACGAAGGCGCCGATGCCCAGCAGGTAAGGCGAGGCCAGCACGCGGGTGATGCCGCTGAACGGGTTGCCCGACACCGGCTCGCGCGGGTCTTCGCTGACGGGCGCGCCGGGCCGGGCGGCACCGCCCACCGCGCGCCAGGTCATCAAATGCTGCTTGGCCAGCAGCGCCGCGCCCAGCAGCATGGCCGCGCAGAGGGTCAACCCACTCTGGCCGAGGGTCTTGATGAACAGCGCTCCCAGCGCCGGCCCGACCAAGCCACCACAGCTGGCACCGGCGGCGATGAAGGCGAACAGCCGGCGCGCCTGGGCGGAGTCGAACGCATCGGCCATCAGGCTCCAGGCCACCGATACCACGAACAGGTTGTAGACCGAGATCCACACGTAGAACACCCGCGCTACCCACAAGTCGTTCCCGGCCTGCTGGAACAAGGCGGCGAACGTCAGCAAGTTGAGGGTGAAGAAGCCGTACACCCAGTCGATATAGCGCGCTCGCGGTACCCGCGAGTTGAGCCAGGCAAACAGCGGCACGGCGGCGAGCATGACGAAAAAGGTGGCGGTGAACAGCCATTGCAAGTTTTCCACGCCGCCGCGGATGCCCATCGCCTCGCGGATCGGCCGCAACATGAAATAGCCGCTGAACAGGCAGAAGAGCAAGCCAAAGCCGCTCAATGCGGCAAGCAGTTCGGCGGGCCTGGCGTTGATCGCCGT
>JBOICE010000345.1:0-3253 GCA_050739815.1 Pseudomonas sp.
GTGTCGCTGACCGGTTCGGTAGCCACCGGCTCGAATATCATCTCCAGCACCGCCGACAGCGTGAAACGCTTGCACATGGAATTGGGCGGCAAGGCACCGGTGATCATCTTCAACGACGCCGACATCGCCGCCGCGGTGGAAGGCATCCGCACCTTCGGCTTCTACAACGCCGGCCAGGACTGCACCGCCGCCTGCCGCATCTATGCGCAGAAAGGCATCTACGAGAAGTTCGTCGCCGAATTGGGCGCCGCGGTCGGCAGCATCAAATACGGTCTGCAAAACGACCCAAGCACCGAGCTCGGTCCGCTGATCACCGCCGAGCACCGTGCACGCGCCAGCGGTTTCGTCGAGCGTGCCGCCGCGCAAGCGCATATCGAGGTGGTGACCGGCGGCAAGGCAGTCGCCGGTGCCGGTTTCTTCTTCCAGCCAACCGTGCTGGCCGGTGCGCTGCAGGACGACGAAATCGTCCGCCGCGAGGTATTCGGCCCGGTGGTTTCGGTTACCCCGTTCGACGACGAAGCGCAGGCGCTGGTCTGGGCCAACGACTCCGACTACGGCCTGGCCTCTTCGGTCTGGACCAGCGATGTCGGCCGCGCCCACCGCTTCGCCGCCCGCCTGCAATACGGCTGCACCTGGGTCAATACGCACTTCATGCTGGTCAGCGAAATGCCCCACGGCGGGCAGAAGCTCTCCGGCTACGGCAAAGACCTGTCGATGTACGGCCTGGAGGACTACAGCACCATTCGCCATGTGATGTTCAAGCACTGAAGACAGCCACGCCCGTCGTTCCCGCCTGCGCGGGGATGACGGGATTACCCGCGGCAACAAGCGCGACTCACTGCACGGCCGGCGGATTACACCGCAATCCGCCACGCCATCGGCTGCTCTACAACTAGGGTTAAAACGCTGGCACACAAACACAAAATATTAAAATAAAGGTTTAAAAACAACGAGTTAACAACAGTCATCCTCCCGGCCGCAGCGTTCAACCGAGTGTTGCGGTAGCGATGAGAAGTCGGTTCATCGGGACGCAGTAACGCGAATAACAACAGCCCTACAGGGCAACGGTAAGACCCGGCGCTTACCGATAGTGCAAAGCTGCCATTCACTCAAGAGGAGCAATAACAATGAGCGAGCCACTCGCCAAAACGGGCGTAGTCGATAGCGACGCGGAGCAATTACGCGCGCTGGGCTATACCTCCAACTTCAAACGCAGCATGAGCCTGTCGGAAAACTTCGCACTCGGCTTCACCTACCTTTCCCCGGTAGTCGGCGTCTATACCCTGTTCGGCCTATGCCTGGCAGCCGGTGGCCCGCCGATGTTCTGGGCTTACCTGCTGGTCGGCTTGGGGCAATTACTGGTCTGCCTGATCTTCGGTGAAGTGGTGTCGCAGTTCCCCATCTCCGGTGGCGTCTACCCCTGGGCCCGGCGCCTGGTCGGCAAGCGCTGGGCGTGGATGGTTGGCTGGATTTATGCCTGGGCCCTGTGTGTAACCATTGCCGCCGTCGCCGTCGGTGCCGGCCCGTATATGGCCGCCATGCTCGGCTTCGCTCCGAGTAACACCACCAACATCGGCATCGCCCTGGTGCTGACGCTGCTGGCCACGCTGGTCAATCTCAGCGGCACCAAAGTGCTGGCGCGCATCGCCATGTTCGGCTTTATCTGCGAGCTGCTGGGCGCCCTGGTGGTCGGCATCTACCTGCTGATCTTCGAGCGTCATCAGCCGCTCAGTGTGCTGTTCAACACCTTCGACATCAGCATCGATGGTTCCTACCTGCCGGCGTTCCTGACCGCTTCGCTAGCCGGGATGTTCCTGTACTACGGCTTCGAGGCCTGCGGCGATGTGGCCGAAGAGACCCCGAGCCCGAGCAAGAGCATTCCGAAAGCCATGCGCATGACCCTCTACGTCGGCGGCATCGCGGCGATGTTCGCTTGTTTGGCGCTGATTCTTGCCGTGCCGGATATGGCCGCGGTGATCTCCGGCGCCGATGCCGACCCGGTCGGCACCATCCTCAACAACGCCTTCGGCGCCACCGGCTCGAAAGTGGTGATGGCGGTGGTGATGGTCTCCTTCATTTCCTGCGTGCTGAGCCTGCAAGCCGCCGCCAGCCGGTTGCTGTACGCCTATGCCCGTGACGAGATGATCATCGGTAGCCGCATGCTCAAGGTGCTGTCGCCGACCACCCACGTACCGACCGCCGCGCTGATCGTCTGCGGCGTGCTGCCGGCGCTGGTGATCTGCCTCGGCTTCGTCCTGCAGGATGCTATCGCGACCATCGTCAGCTTCGCCGCCATCGGCATCTACCTGGCGTTCCAGATGATCGTATTCGGCGCATTGTTCGCCCGTCTGCGCGGCTGGAAACCCAGCGGCCATTTCACCCTCGGCGGCTGGGGCATGCTGGTCAATATCGGCGCGCTGGTCTATGGCGTCTTGGCCATCATCAACATGGCTTGGCCACGCACCCCGGATGCTGCCTGGTACGTCAACTATGGCATGCCGTTATCGACCGCCATCGTAGTGGGCGCCGGGCTGCTGTACATGCTCGTACGCAAACCCTACGAGCATGGCAACGCACCCGCCGGCGATGCCTGGAAACTCGCACAAACACGTGGCAGTGAGGTACCCGCCGCGCAGCTGGATAGCGCGGTTTAATCGCAGCGCTAAACTCAATCGGGCACGGCATGCCGTGCCCGATTGACCTCGCAATACTGTTCATTCAGCTAGCTCTGGAGGTAGGTATGCGTTATTCGATTAAAACCTTTGCACTCGTCTCACTGCTGTTCGCGTTTGCCGGCTTGGCCCAGGCCGCGGACGATGCCAAAGCCATAGTCGACGGTTATATGGCCGCCTGGAATGCCCATGATGTGGACAAGGCAGCGACCTTCCTGGCAGAGGATGCTGAGTACCTCGACATCACTGTCGGTACCCCGCAAAAAGGCAAAGCCGCTGCCCGCGACAACGTAATCAAGGTGTTCGTGACGGCCGTGCCGGACCTGGTCTGGAAGATGACCGGCGCACCGATCGTCAGTGAGGATGGGATTGCCTTTCAATGGGTCTTCAGCGGCACCAACAGCGGCGCCTGGAGTGCCGAGACGCCGGCCACCAACAAACCGCTGAAGTTTGAAGGGGTCAGCTTCATCCGTATCAAGAACGGCAAGATCGCCTATCAAGGCGACTACTACGACGCCCTCGGTTTCAACAAACAGCTCGGCTGGTAAAACCTCGCCCTTTTCCCGGTGTCCGCGCTGCGG
>JBOICE010000346.1:0-5904 GCA_050739815.1 Pseudomonas sp.
TGCACGACACCCAGGCCGCGCGCCGGGCAGCGCTCAGCGGCTGGGTGGTCGCGTCATTGCGGATCAACAAGCTGATGGCGAGTCTCTATGGCGAGCGTGCCGGCTCGGCCCAGATCAAAATCTACGACGGCGTGCGCATGGCCGAGCAGTCGCTGCTCTACGACTCGACCCGAGTGGCGAGCATATCCGAGCGCGCACGCAGCGAAGCGGTTGAATACCTTGAGGTGGCGGGTAGAACCTGGGCCTTGGAGTTGCGTGCTGTGCCGGAGTTGGACTGGCCCATCAGCAAAGACAGTTCGCGCCTGATCAGCTTTGCCGGGATCGCCTTGAGTCTGCTGTTGACGCTGCTCACCTGGGTGCTGGCAACCGGGCGCTCACGGGCGCTGGCATTGGCCCGGGAGATGACTCAGGAGCTGCGCGAAAGCGAGACGCGCCTGCGTCATCAGGCTGAACACGATGCGCTGACGGGGCTGCCCAACCGGGCAATGTTCGGTGAGCATCTGACTCATGCGCTGGCTCAGGCCAGACGCAATAAGTCGCGCTTGGCGTTGATGTTTATCGACCTCGATAAGTTCAAGCCGATCAACGATACCTTGGGCCATCACGTTGGCGACGCGCTGTTGCAAGTCGTGGCGCAACGCCTGCAGGGTTGTGTGCGCGAGTCGGATATCGTTGGGCGTCTGGGCGGCGACGAGTTCGTCGTGCTCCTACCCGCTGTCGAGAGCGAGCACGACGCGCTGCGGGTCGCCGAGAAAATTCGCGAGTCGCTTAATCAGTCGTTCGAGTTGGAGGGCGAGCCGCCTCTGAGCATTTCTTCGAGTACGGGTATTGCCCTCTACCCCGAGCACGGCAGCGACGAGGTGCAACTCGTGAAGAATGCCGATGCGGCGATGTATCAGGCCAAGGACGGTGGCCGCAACCGGGTACAGCTATACCGCACTAAGGTCGCTGAGCACCTGGGCAAGGCCGGCCATACCGAACACTAAGGCAAGTGTTAGCTACTGCTTGGCCGGGGCTTTCGGCTTGTAAGCGCAATAGCCTGGCCGTGGGCCAACTTTCGGGTGGTTGCGGCAGGTGTCCGGACGCTGGTCGTAGATGGTGCACAGGCGCGTCTTGCGATCCAGATAGAGGCAGTCGTTATTGCCCATGCGGGTCAGGGTGTAGATGCCATATTTCTGGTTGAAGCGCTCGACCACGCCCTCTTTCATCAAACGCTTGGCAATCTGCTTGGGCGGCTCGCCACGCTCGAACTCTTGCACCAGGCCGATGCGCAGCAAATCGGTGAAGCGCACTTCGACAGGCATGGTGCAGCAACTGGAGATGCAGCTGCTGCACATGGTCTTTTCGTATTTGATCCAGGTGTCCGTCCGATCGAGTTCGGCACCGACGATCAACAACTTGGTCATGGTTATCCACACCTGTAACAGGGCGTTCTGGGCGCGGCATGATAGCGGGGCTGGCGAATTTGTGAACAACCATCTGCCGGTTAGTCGCAAAGACTGGGTTGGCGGCCGAATATTCTGGAATTGTACGGCGCAGTGCATTCGCCGCTATAAGGTGATGTGGCGGGGCCGATATACTGCTCAGCTTAATTGCGCCGGCCATGATGGCTGCTTCGCAGGGACGCAGGCGGTGTGTTCATAACCCGATTGGGAAGTCAGTGCATGCAATGGATCTTCATGCTGGTCGGTCTGCTGGTTGGCGCCTCGGTGGGTGAGACGGTCACCGGCGGCTTTTTAGGCGGCTTGCTCGGTCTGGCCATCGGTCAGGCGCTCAAGCTGCAGAGCCTGCAAGCGCAGAACGCCGAGTTGCGCCAGGAGCTGAAGAGCTTCGCCGAGCGTTTTGCCCAGGGCACTACGGCGATTCATGAACGCTTGCTCAAGGTCGAGCAGGCCCAGTCCAGTCAGCCGGCGACCGCGGATCAATCTGCGCCTGCCGAGCCGCCGCCGGTGATGGCTGAGGCCGCAGCAGCCACCAGCGAGCCCGAACCGGTATCAGAGCTTGGGCCTGAAACTGAACTGGTTTGGGAGCTGCCGCCGGAGCTGTTGGGCTCGCCGAGCGCGTCGACGGCTCCGCAGGCGCAGGCTAGTCCGGCCAGTGCCTGGGGCGCCGAAGCCGTTCTCCCTCCACGCGTCACCGCACCACGAGTGCCACCCCGGCAACCTTCCACGATCGAGCGCGCGCTCAAGGCGGCGCAAGCCTGGCTGTTCGGTGGCAATACCGTGCTGCGCATAGGCGTGGTGCTGTTGTTCCTCGGTCTGGCCTTCCTCCTGCGTTACGCCACCGAAGGCATGGTGGTGCCGGTGGAGATGCGTTACGCGGGAGTAGCCGCGAGCGCGATCGCCCTGCTTGGGCTGGGCTGGTGGTTGCGCCTGCGTAATCCGAGCTATGCCCTGATGCTGCAGGGCACCGGGATTGCCGTGTTGTACCTGACGGTGTTCGCTGCCATGCGCCTGCATCCGCTGCTGTCGCCGGGCATGGCGCTGTCGCTGTTGGTAGTGGTGACCCTCTGTTCGGCGATCCTCGCAGTGGCGCAGAACGCCATGGGCCTGGCTGCGGTGGCGGCCTTGGGCGGGTTTGCCGCCCCCATCCTGACCTCGACCGGCAGCGGCAACCATGTCGCGTTGTTCTCCTATTTCGCCCTGTTGAATGCCGGCATCTTCGCCATTGCCTGGTTCAAGGCCTGGCGGGTGCTCAATCTGATTGGTTTTGTCGGCACCTTTGGCATCGGCTTCGCCTGGGGGCTGCGTTCCTATACGCCTGAGCTGTTGTGGAGCACCGAACCGTTCCTGATGCTGTTCTTCCTGATGTACGTGGGTATCGGCCTGTTGTTCGCCCGGCGTAAGTTGCGTGAAATCGGCACGGGGCCGGCTGACGACAGCCGCGCCGCGCTGCTGCGTTGGTCGGCGCGTCAGGGTGACTATGTCGATGGCACCGTACTGTTCGGCCCGCCTATAGTCGGTTTTGCTCTGCAGTTCGCGTTGGTGCAGCACCTCGAGTTTGCCGCCGCCTTCAGTGCGCTGGTGCTGGGGTTGTTCTACCTGGGCTTGGCTCGCTTGCTGACCGGGCGTGCTCCGGGGCGCGCCTTGCTGCTGATGGAAACCTGCCTGGCGCTGGGGGTGGTGTTCGGCACGCTGGCGATTCCGTTAGCTTTGGATGCGCGCTGGACAGCCGCGGCCTGGGCGGTGGAGGGCGCGGGCATCTATTGGCTAGGCCTGCGTCAGCAGCGCACTCTGGCTCGCGCCTTTGCCTTGCTGTTACAGCTGGGTGCTGCGTTGGCCTTCCTTGCCGAGTTGGACTCGGGCGTGGATACCTTGCTGAGTGGTGCGCCGCTGGGTGCGCTGCTGCTCGGCGCGGCTTTGCTGTTCACCCATAACCGCTTGCGCCGCGCCGCTCCAGAGCAGGCGACAGCTTGGGAGCGGCGTGGCTTGCCGGTCCTGGCCTGCGCCGGTCTGGCTTTTCTCTACCTCTTGGCGCCGTTGAATCTGGAGGCCGAGGCCAGTGCAATTTGCTGGGCGCTGGCCGGTTTGGCGACCTTGTTCGTTGGGCTGCGCATCCATTCGCGCAGTTTCCTGTTCAGCGCCTTCGCCGTGCAGTTGCTCGGCGGCGCATTGTTCCTGCTTCAACTGAAAACCGCCTCGGGCGCCGAGACCGGTGTGTTCAGCGCCGGTTGGCGAGGTTTGGTCGGCGCCTCGTTAATCGGCTTGGCGCTGATCGGCGGCATGCTGATCGCCGCGCGTGACCAGCAAGTCAGTAGCGATGCCCGGTTGATGCGCGGCTTGTCGCTGGTGCTGCTGGTCGGCCTGGTGTTTATCAATCTGGCGGTACTCTTCGTGCTGCCTTGGCAAACCGCCAGCGCAGTGTGGGCGGGTAGCGGTCTGCTAATCATCTGGCTCAGCTTGTATCTGCAACAGCGCGCGAGCTTTGTTTTCGGTCTGCTGCTGCAAGCCTTGGGGGGCGTGGCTTTTCTGGCGGCCAGCCCGCTGTTGCTCGGCCAGTTGAGTGCCGAAGGCTTGCGACCGCTGGCGCATGCGGGCTTCTGGACCCCGATGGTGCTGGCGATTGTGGCCCTGATCGGTGCTTGGCGACTGCTCCTGGCGGCCAGGCGTGACGATGAGTCGATGGGTGCGCTGAGCCTGGAGCGGCTGTCGCAGTTACTGCTGGTCTGGGGCGGCGGTTGGTGGACGCTGGCGGTGGTCAGCGAAGTGCTGCGCTTTGCCCCGGCGGACTTGCAGCTATCACTGCTGTTGCTGGTAGCTGCCGGCACTGTGGCGCTTTGGACGTTGCTGGCGGTGCGCGTGCAATGGCGGGCGCTGGCGCTGCTCTGCCCGTTCCTGGTGCCTGCCGCCGGTGTGGCACTGCTGTATGCCTGGCAGTCGGACTACCACCCGGCGGCGAATTTCGGTTGGCTGGCTTGGGGGCTGTTGTTTGCCGTGCATCTAGTGTCCTTGCGACGGCTGGCCAGCCTGTTGCCTGCCACCGCCTTGAGCGCGGCGCATGTGCTCGGCTGCTGGCTGATTCTCGGCGTGCTGGCGCTAGAGTTGCGCTACCTGCTGTATGTCTTGTCCGAGCACTACAACGCTTGGCGTTGGCTGGGCTGGGCGTTATTGCCGAGCGCCTACTTATTGCTGGTGGCCTCTGCGCGCAGCCTGCCGTGGCCGGTAAGGGCCTATCCGCGTGAGTATCGAGTGCTGGCCGCCTTGCCATTGGCGCTGCTGATGCTGGCTTGGTTTTGGCTGGCGAATAGCGCCAGTGACGGCGATGCCGAGCCGCTGCCCTATTTACCGCTGGTCAACCCGCTGGAGCTGGGGTTGCTGTTCGCCTTGCTGGGTGTGTGCAACTGGCTGCGCAGCGGGCTGCCACAATTGGGTTTCGCTGCCGGTCGCTGGCATTGGCTGCCACAAACAGTGGCGGGCGCCTCGTTGCTTGCCCTGTGCACCGCTGCGGTGTTCCGCACGGCGCATCACTGGGGTGGTGTGCCTTTCCAGCTGGCAGCGCTGCTCGAGTCGATGCTGGTGCAAGCGGGGTTGTCCATCGTCTGGACGCTGATCGCCCTGGCCCTGATGATCGCCGGCCATTTGCGCAGTCGCCGCGAGATCTGGCTGATGGGTGCGGTGCTGATTGCCGTGGTGGTGGCCAAACTGTTCTTCGTCGAGCTAGGCAACCGCGGTGGTCTGGAACGAATAGTGTCGTTTATTGGCGTCGGCGTGCTGTTGTTGATCGTCGGCTATTTCGCCCCGCTGCCGCCTAGGCAGCCGGCATCTGCAACAGAGCAGGCCCGTACATGAGTGGTTTTTCATCTTTTCGGCGCCTGCAGTTGCTGCTGGTGGCTGCCGGCATGCTGGTCTCGGCGCTGGCCGGTGCACAGGAGCAGCGCAGTGACTATGCCGCACAAGTGCCGCTGACGCTCAGCGGGGAAGGGCCGTGGTATCGCCTGGAGTTGCCGATGGCACTGCACTTCGCCGCGCGCTTCGGCGATTTGCGCGACTTGCGGGTATTCAACGCCGAGGGCGAGGCTCAGGCCTATGCCTTGACCCTCGGCAGTGCCCAACAGAGCGAGACGCGCACGGAAACCGCAGTCAAATGGTTCCCGTTGTACAGCCAGGCTGACGCTGCACAGGCGGTACCGAGCATTCGCGTGCAACGCAGTACCACCGGCACCCTGGTGGAAGTAGTGCCAGACGGTGCGCCTGTCGGCGACCAGGAGCTGCTGCGTGGCTGGCTGCTGGACGCCAGTGCGATCAAGGCGCCGCTGTCCAAGCTGATCCTCGATTGGAGTGCCGAGCGTGACGGCTTCCAGCGTTTTTCCATCGAGGCCAGCGATGACCTGCAACACTGGCAAGGCTGGGGCGACGGGCAGATTGCCCGGCTGGCATTCGCCGATGAGCGCATCGATCAGCGCGA
>JBOICE010000347.1:0-5620 GCA_050739815.1 Pseudomonas sp.
CGCCCAGGTGAAACCCAGCAGTAGCGCTCGGCCCTCTTCCCGGTAGGGGTAGTTCACCCGCTGATAGGCATAGAGTGCGCGGCTATGATCCTTGTCCAGGGCATTGCTCAGTTTCAGATCCAGCGTCACTTCGTCGCTGGCCTGCCAACTGCCGCGCAGTCCGAGCAGGCCGTAACCGGAAATGCGTTGGGTGTTGTCGACGTCGTCGTAGCTGGAGCTAATGGCCTGCCAGGTGGCGCCGGCACCATAAGCCCCGAACTGGCGGTCTAGATCCAGGTTCAGCGTGCGCCGTGCTCGGCGCGGCAGGGTATGCCCGCTTTCGGTGTCGCGTGGGTCGAGCAGGCTGGCGCTGGCCGAGGTGCGCCAGCCCAGCACATCGCGTTCGAGGCTGAGCTCGAGCCCTTGCAGGCGCGCAGTGTTGAGGTTGACCGCACGGTAGATGAAGTTGGCCGGGTCGTAGAGCTGGGTGCTGATCAGGTCGCGCACCTCATTGCGATAAGCCGCCAGGCTCCAGCGCGTATCCCAATGCTCGCCCCGCAGCTGTACCTCGTAGTTGCGCGAATGCTCGGGTTCGAGATCCGGGTTGCCGATGTAGCCATTGCCGTCGTCGGGCCAGTACAGCTCGTTGAAGGTCGGCGCGCGGAATCCTTCGCTGTAGGAGGCGATCAGGTCGATGGCGGGGTCGGCCAGGGGCACGGTTACGGCCGTATTCCAGCTGTTCTGGTTGCCGAACTGCTGGTTCTGGTCATGCCGCAGGCCCAGCTCGGTGGAGAACAGCTCGCCCTGGAAACGGTGCTGGATGAACGCGGCCTGGTTCCAGCGGCTTTGTTGGTTGTAGGCGGTAGAGCTGTGCAGTTGATCCTCATACCAATCGGCACCGAGCAGCAGGCTGTGGTTATCGCTCAGTTGCAGGCTGTTGAGCCAGTTTGCCGAGTCGCGGTAGGTGTTGAACAGGTTGCGCTCATCGCTCAGCTTGTCTTGGCTGTGCTGGCGGTTTTCGCTGTGGCCTAGCTCCAGGCGGCTGTTCCAGACATCGTTGAGCTGCGCATCGAAGTAGCCGGAAGCGGCGCTCAGGGTGAAGTCGCTGGAGGGCTGCTGGGGAAAACTCTGGTAGCTGGCCATGTCGAAGCGGCCGAAGGGGTTGTCGAACTCGCTGCGGCCACGCTGGTCCAGCACGCTGAGCCCGGTTTCAAGTTGCTCGTTCAACTGATGGCTGAGATTGAAGCTCAGCGCCTTGTTGCGATAAGCGTCGTGGTCCGCGTCGGAGTCGAAGGAGGGGCCGGTGCGGTCGATACCGGCGGTTTCGTCGAGGCTGGCGTTGAGGCTGAAGCGGGTCTGTTGATCGCCGCCGGCCAGCCCAAGGCTGCGCTCCCAGGTGTTGTTGCTGCCAGCGCCCAGATGCAGGCGCGGCTGCAGACCCTGCTCGCCACGCCGGGTGAAAATCTGGATCACCCCACCAATGGCGTCGCTGCCGTACAGCGCGGAGCGTGAGCCGCGCACCACTTCCACGCGCTCGATCTGCTCGACGCTGAGGTATTGCAGGCTGGCGCCGCCATCGGATGCCGAGCCAATGCGTTGACCATCCACCAGCACCAGGCTTTGCGCATTGCTCGTGCCGCGGATCAAGACCGAGGCATTGCTGCCGCGACCGCCGTTCTGCACGACCTGCACGCCGGGCACGCGGCTCAGCAGTTCGGTGATCGAGCTGGGTTGCAGGCGGTCGATGTCTTCACGGGTGAACACGCTGGTTGCCGCAGTGGCTTTATTCAGGGGTTCGGCCACGCGACCGGAGGTGATCACCAGCGGTGGGAGATTCAGCGCGGCGCCAGGTTCGCTGAATTCTTCGGCCTGACCGGTCAGCGGTAAGAGTGCTGCAGCCAGGGCGAGACGGGGCAACTTCATTAAAAAACCTCAAAAGTACTTGGAAAGCTTTTGAGGAGGGCCGGGACAAGCGCGGGAGCTGGGCGAAGGGCCGCTTGCGCTTGACGGTGATGCCCTCCGCAACACCAGTCGAATCCGCACAGGCCGGTCTCCGGGCTCTCGACTGAAAGAACGCTCTTTACTGAAAGAATGTTCTTTCCTGCCCGATCACCTTCCCAGGAAAACCCAGTGGCATTGATCGGGCATGCAGCGCACAGGCTGCGGTCGATTACCGTTGCGGGGGCAGCGCCGGAGTTGCTCGTGACACGAGCGCACCGGCTTCCCGTTTAACGCTGGCCCTCGATGGGCGTAGCGCACCTCGGCGGAAATCGCAGGCCGCTGAGCAGCCACCAGGCTTCTCGACAACCAGCTAAAACGCCGCGCACCTTAGTGCGCGGTTGTCACAAGTACAAGTGAAGGCTCGGTGGGTTAGCCTGAGCGGGCTTCAAGTTGCGCCAGGCGGGCGCGCACGGACGCTTCGATGCCGGCGGCATCCAGGCCGCATTCGGCGAGCATGACAGCCGGTTTGGCGTGCTCGACGTAATAGTCGGGCAGGCCAAGATGGAGGATCGGCTGAAGCAGGTTCTCACGGGCAAGGAACTCGCTGACGGCCGCGCCGGCACCGCCCATCACCGAGTTCTCTTCGATGGTCACCAGCAGTTCGTGGCTGGCCGCCAATTGACGTACCAGGGCCTCGTCCAGCGGTTTGACGAAGCGCATGTCGACCACGCTGGCGTCCAGTTTTTCGCCGACGACCAGCGCGTCGGCCAACTGCACGCCGAACACCAACAAGGCCACTTTCTGGCCTTGCCGACGAACCAGGCCCTTGCCGATTTCCAAGGGTTCGAGAGCTTGCTCGATCAGTGCATTCGGGCCACTGCCACGCGGGTAACGCACTGCCGCCGGGCCTGGGAACAGGTAGCCGGTGGTCAGCATCTTGCGCAGTTCGTTCTCGTCGCTCGGGGTCATCACCAGCATGCCTGGGATGCAGCGCAGGTAGGAGAGGTCGAAGCTGCCGGCGTGGGTCGGGCCGTCCTCACCCACCAGACCTGCACGGTCGATGGCGAACAGCACGTCGAGGTGCTGCACCGCCACATCGTGAATCAGTTGGTCATAGCCGCGCTGGAGGAAGGTCGAGTAGATCGCCACCACCGGTTTGGCGCCTTCGCAGGCCATGCCGGCGGCGAGGGTTACGGCGTGCTGCTCGGCAATCGCGACGTCGAAGTAGCGCTCTGGGAACCGCTCGCTGAAGGTCACCAGATCCGAGCCTTCCTTCATCGCCGGCGTGATGCCGGTCAGGCGCGGGTCAGTCTCAGCCATGTCGCACAGCCACTGGCCGAACACGCTGGAATATTTCGGCCCGGCGGGCTGCTTAGGCGCAGATTGGGGGGCGTTGATCGGCTCCAGCTTGGTGATCGCGTGATAGCCAATCGGGTCCAGCTCGGCCGGCGCGAAGCCTTTGCCCTTTTTGGTGATCACATGGAGAAACTGTGGGCCTTCCAGGTCGCGCATATTGCGCAGCGTGGTGATCAAGGTCGGCAGGTCGTGGCCGTCGATCGGACCGATGTAGTTCCAGCCAAGCTCTTCGAACAAAGTGCCGGGCACCAGCATGCCTTTGGCATGTTCTTCGGTCTTGCGGGCAATTTCCCAGGCGCCGGGCAGGCGTGAGAGCACTTTTTTGCTGCCCTCGCGCATGCTCGCGTAGGTGCGGCTGGAGAGGATTTTCGCCAGGTAATTCGACAGGCCGCCGACGTTGTGCGAGATCGACATGTCGTTGTCGTTGAGCACCACCAGCATGTTGGCCTTGACGTCCGAGGCATGGTTCAGCGCCTCGAAGGCCATGCCTGCGGTCAGCGCGCCGTCACCGATCACCGCCACCGATTTGCGTTTGCTGCCTTGCAGCTGAGCGGCGATGGCCATGCCCAGGGCGGCGCTGATCGAGGTGCTGGAGTGGCCGACGCCGAAGGTGTCGTACTCGCTCTCGCTGCGCCGGGGGAAGGCGGCGATGCCGTCCTTCTGCCGCAGCGTGGTCATCTGCTGGCGGCGGCCGGTAAGGATCTTGTGCGGGTAGGCCTGATGGCCAACGTCCCACACCAGGCGATCCTCCGGGGTATCGAAGACGTAGTGCAGCGCGATGGTCAGCTCGACCACGCCGAGGCCGGCACCGAAGTGCCCGCCGGTCTGCCCGACCGTATAGAGCAGGTCTTGGCGCAGTTCGTCGGCGAGCGTTTCCAGCTCGGCCTCACCCAGCCGACGCAGCCCGGCCGGCGTCTCTGCACGGTCGAGCAGCGGCGTTGCAGGGCGTTCGCGGGGAATCTCGTGAAACGTCGTGGGCATCAGGCAGATCGTTATAGGTATAAAAGATGCGGCAGTTTACCCGAATCGCCGCAAGCTACCCAAGTTGACCGTAGCCCCATGATCGGCAGTGAGGATTATTGAGTCGGCGCTGAGTTGGCGCTCAGCGCAATTTAGTGAGCATGACGCCCAGATAGAGCGCTCGAGTGGCCAGGGTAAAGGCCACAAAGCGTGGCGGTTTACCAGGTATCCACAAACGCCCGCTTCTTGCCTTCGCGCTTGGCCGGACGCGGCGCGGCGTTGAGGCCACGCAGCAGCCAGCTGCGGGTATCCTGCGGGTCGATCACCGCATCGATTTCGAGGAAGCTGGCCATGTTGATCGCCTTGCCGCTGTCGTAGGCCTTGGCGACCAGTCTGTCGAACAGCTGTTGTCGTGCGCTCAGATCCTCGAGCGCTGCCAGTTCCTTGGCAAAGCTCAGGCGCACCGCGCCCTCCAGACCCATGGCACCGAATTCGCCGCTCGGCCAGGCGATGGTGAACAGCGGCGAGTGGAAGCTGCCGGCGGCCATGGCCTGAGCGCCCAGGCCATAGCCCTTGCGCAGCACCACGGTGAAAAATGGCACGCTCAAGCTGGCGGCGGCGACGAACATGCGTGACACGTGGCGCACCGTGGCCTGTTTTTCCGCCTCTGGGCCGACCATGAAACCGGGGGTGTCGCATAGCGACAACAGCGGCAAGCCGAAGGCCTCGCATAGCTGCATGAAGCGCGCGGCCTTGTCGCCTGCCGCCGCATCGATGGCGCCGCCCAGGTGCGCCGGGTTATTCGCCAACAGGCCAAAGGGCTGGCCCTCGATGCGGATCAGCGCGGTGATCAGCCCCGGCGCGAACTGTCGGCGCAACTCCAGTACCGAACCGCTGTCGGCCAGGGTGTCGATGACCTGGCGGATGTCATAGACGCGCAGCCGATTCTCCGGGATCAACTGGCGCAGCTCGCGTTGATCGGCGCATTGCCACTCGCTCAGCGGCCCTTGGAAATACGCGAGGTACTGCTTGGCCACGCGCACGGCGTCGGCTTCGTCCTTCACCAGCACGTCGATCACCCCATTGGGCCCTTGCACTCCGACCGGGCCGACTTGTTCCGGGGTGAAGCTGCCGAGGCCGCCGCCTTCGATCATCGCCGGGCCGGCCATACCGATGCTGGCGTTCTCGGTGGCGATGATCGCGTCGCAGCAGCCGAGCAGCGCGGCGTTGCCGGCGAAGCAGCGGCCGGAGACCACACCCACCAGCGGCACCAGGCCGGACAGCTTGGCCATGCCGACGAAGGTGTGGCAATCGAGCCCGGCCACGCCGACAAAATCGCTGTCACCGGGCCGGCCGCCACCGCCCTCGGCAAACAGCACCAGTG
>JBOICE010000348.1:0-16187 GCA_050739815.1 Pseudomonas sp.
CCGCCCCATGCGCTTGCCGCCTGGGGCGGTGCTCTTTAGACTGACGCCTCCTTTCAGCGAGAGCAGGGTCGATGCCCACCGCCTTTCCCGCAGACTCCGTCGGCCTGATCACCCCCCGGTTCGTGCACTTTGCCGAGCCGTTGGCGCTGGCCTGTGGCCGCGACCTGGCCGACTACCAATTGGTCTACGAGACCTACGGCGAACTGAACGCCGCACGCAGTAATGCAGTACTTATCTGCCATGCCCTCTCAGGTCACCACCACGCCGCCGGCTATCACAGCGTGGACGAGCGTAAACCCGGTTGGTGGGATAGCTGCATCGGCCCAGGCAAAGTCATCGACACGCGCAAATTCTTCGTCGTCAGCCTGAACAACCTCGGCGGCTGCAATGGCTCGACCGGCCCCTCGAGCCTCAACCCGGCCTGCGGCAAGCCTTATGGGGCGGACTTCCCGGTACTGACCGTGGAAGACTGGGTGCACAGCCAGGCACGCCTGGCCGATCGACTCGGTATCGCGCAATGGGCCGCGGTAGTCGGTGGCAGCCTCGGCGGCATGCAGGCCATTCAGTGGGCCATCAGCTACCCCGAGCGGATTCGCCACTGCCTGGCAATTGCCTCGGCGCCAAAACTGTCGGCACAGAACATCGCCTTCAACGAAGTCGCTCGCCAGGCGATCCTCTCCGATCCAGAGTTCCACGGCGGGCACTTTCAGGAACAGGGCGTGATCCCCAAGCGCGGGCTGATGCTGGCGCGCATGGTCGGCCACATCACCTACCTGTCGGATGACGCCATGGGCGAAAAATTCGGCCGGGGCCTGAAGAGCGAAAAACTCAACTATGACTTCCACAGCGTGGAATTCCAGGTGGAGAGCTACCTGCGCTACCAAGGCGAGGAGTTTTCCGGGCGCTTCGACGCCAACACCTACCTGCTGATGACCAAGGCGCTGGACTACTTCGACCCGGCTGCGGCGCATGACGGCAACCTGGCCAAGACGCTGGCTGGCGTCTTGGCGGACTTCTGCGTGATCTCCTTCACCACCGACTGGCGCTTCTCGCCGGCGCGTTCGCGGGAAATCGTCGATGCGTTGATGGCCGCGCGAAAGAACGTCTGCTATCTGGAAGTCGATGCGCCGCAAGGGCATGACGCCTTCCTCATGCCGATTCCGCGCTACCTGCAAGCCTTCGGCGGTTACATGAACCGCATCAGCATCTAAGGATTCCTGTGAGAGCCGATCTGGAAATCATCCAAGACTGGATACCCGCCGGCAGCCGGGTGCTCGACCTCGGTTGTGGCAATGGCGAACTGCTCGCCTGGCTGCGTGACCACAAACAAGTCAGCGGCTACGGCCTGGAAATCGACCCGGACAATATCGCCGAGTGCGTGAGCAAAGGCATCAACGTCATCGAGCAGGACCTCGACCAGGGGCTCGGCAACTTCGCCAGCAACAGCTTCGATGTGGTGGTGATGACCCAGGCCCTGCAGGCCGTGCAATACCCGGACAAAATCCTCGAAGAGATGCTACGGGTCGGCCGCCAGTGCATCATTACCTTCCCCAACTTCGGCCATTGGCGCTGCCGCTGGTACTTGGCGAGCAAAGGCCGGATGCCGGTTTCCGAGTTCCTGCCCTATACCTGGTACAACACGCCGAACATCCACTTCTGCACCTTCCAGGACTTCGAGGCACTGTGTCGCGAACGTAAGGTCAAAGTGCTCGACCGCTTGGCGGTAGACCATCAGCACAGACACGGCTGGACTAGCCGGGTTTGGCCTAATCTATTAGGTGAGATCGGCATTTATCGCGTCAGCGGTCCCGGCGTGCTGGATCATCGCATCGCCGTTTAACCGTCTGCCGCCCCGAGGCCCAAAAGTTTAAGGAGAGCCATCATGCGTCGCTTCGCTCTATTCATTCTTGCCCTATGCCTGGCTCTACCCGCCGTCGCCGAGCGCAAGCAAAGCTTCGGTGACTTGGATGTGCATTACAGCGCCTTCAACTCCGGCTTCCTGCAACCCGACATCGCGGCGGCGGCCGGCCTGATCCGCAGCAAGACCCTGGGCGTGCTCAATATCGCCGTGCTGAAGGCCGGCAAGGCCAGCACCGCCAAGGTCAGTGGCGAAGTCAAAGACCTGCTCGGCACTGTTCATCCCCTGACCTTCAAGCAGGTTAACGAAAGCGGCGCCATCTACTACCTGGCGCAGTTCCCCTTCGAACAACAGGAAGTGCTGCGCTTTAGCGTCAAGGTGCAAGCCGGCGACGGTGCGACCAACAGCCTCGATTTCAGCCAAGAGTTTTTCCCCGACGAATGATGCCTTTCACACAACTGGTACTGGCCAGCCACAACGCCGGCAAACTTAAAGAACTTCAAGCCATGCTTGGGGACTCCGTCCGCGTGCGCTCGGTAGGTGAATTCAGCAGCCTGGAGCCGGAAGAGACCGGCCTGTCGTTCATCGAGAACGCCATTCTGAAGGCCCGTAACGCCGCCAAAGTCTCCGGCCTGCCGGCCTTGGCCGACGACTCTGGCCTGGCGGTGGATGCGCTTGGCGGCGCCCCTGGCATTTACTCGGCACGTTATGCCGATGGCCGAGGTGATGCGGCGAACAACGCCAAGCTGCTGGCCACCCTGCAAGGCGTGCCGCAAGCCGAGCGTGGCGCGCAATTCGTTTGTGCCCTGGCGCTGGTTCGGCATGCCGAGGATCCGCTGCCGATCATCTGCGAAGGCCTCTGGCATGGCCGCATTCTGGAAGAGGCGCGGGGCGCACAGGGCTTCGGTTACGACCCGCTGTTCTGGGTACCCGAGCGCGACTGCTCGAGCGCCGAACTGTCCCCCGCCGAGAAGAACCAGCTGAGCCACCGCGCCCGCGCGATGGCGCTGCTGCGTCAGCGTTTGGGCCTGGCATGACGGAGCATGGGCTGATCTTCCCTCCGCACTCGGCAGACGGAGGGGGGTTACTGCAATTGCCGCCCTTAGCCCTCTACATCCACATCCCCTGGTGTGTGCGCAAATGCCCGTACTGCGACTTCAACTCCCATGCCGCCAGCCCCGAGCTGCCGGAAACGGCCTATGTCGATGCGCTACTGGCCGATCTCGATCAAGACCTGAAACACGTCCACGGCCGTGAACTGACTTCGATCTTCTTCGGCGGTGGCACTCCCAGCTTGTTCAGCGCCGAGGCCTTGGGGCGCCTGCTCGATGGGGTCGAGCAGCGGATCAAGTTCGCCCGCGATATCGAAATCACCCTGGAAGCCAACCCCGGCACCTTCGAGCAAGCCAAGTTCCGCGCCTACCGCCAGCTTGGCATCAACCGCCTGTCGATCGGCGTGCAGAGCTTCCAGGAAGCCAAACTCAAAGCGCTGGGCCGTATTCACGACGGCGATGAAGCGATCCGCGCGGCCGACATGGCGCGCCATGCCGGCTTCGATAACTTCAATCTGGACCTGATGCACGGCCTGCCCGATCAATCCCTCGACGAAGCCCTCGCCGACCTGCGCCAGGCCATCGACTTGGCGCCGACCCACCTGTCCTGGTACCAACTGACCCTGGAACCGAACACGGTGTTCTGGAACCAGCCGCCGAAGCTGCCGGAAGACGACATCCTGTGGGATATCCAGGAAGCCGGCCAGGCGCTACTGGCCGAGCACGGCTTTGCCCAGTACGAAGTCTCCGCCTACGCGCGGTCTGGCCTGCGCGCGCGGCACAACCTGAACTACTGGAGCTTCGGTGACTTCCTCGGCATCGGCGCTGGCGCCCACGCCAAACTGAGCAGCCCGAGCGGGCAGATCGTCCGCGCCTGGAAAACCCGCCTGCCGAAGGATTACCTGGATCCGGGCAAAGCCTTCCAGGCGGGTGAGCGGATACTCAGCCCCGAGGAGTTGCCCTTCGAGTTTTTGATGAATGTGCTGCGCCTCACGGACGGCGTAGCAGCCGATCTATTCACTCAACGCACCGGCCTGCCGATGACCGAACTGGACAGCGCGCGCCGCGAAGCCGAAGCCCGCGGCCTGCTCCTGGCCGACCCCAGGCGTTTAGTCGCAACCCGCGAAGGGCAACTGTTTCTTAACGACCTCCTGCAACACTTTCTGCCCTGAGCGGGCTAAGGACACCGGATGGATTTGCTGCTCGACCTGATTGCCACCTTGTCGCGCTGGAGCCGCGGGCATATGTACGACATCTCGCTGGCAATCATGGCCACTCTGCTGGTGCTGTTCGGCCCAGGAATCAACGCCTGGATACAGCAACGCATCGGCGGGCTGAACTTCATCTTCCGCACCCTGCTGTTCGTGCTGATCTGCGCGGTCGGCTACGGCCTGGCGATGGTGTTTCTGACGCCCTGGCTGGCCAAAGGGCTCGGTTATTTCAATAACTACACCCTGGCGCCGGTACTGCTACTAGTCTTCTTCCTGATCGGCGTGATCGCGGATCGCAACTAGGCTGACAGCGCCTGATCCTGCGCTTCCCGCAGCAGAGTGACGACCCCGGCACCATCGCCCGCAACCTACGCAAGCAACTGGAGTCGCCGTTCCTCAGCATCCAGGTGGGCAGCGATCTGATGCTCATCCCACGGGAAAGCATCAAATACCTGCAAATCAGCCCCGCCCCCCTACCCCTGCCTGAGCCGACCATCATTGGTGCCGAACTGGTCAACTAAAACCCTGCCAGCCAACCACCCGCCAAGAAGCAGCACAGGTGTCGCAGCTCCGTTCCGCGTTACCTAGCGGTCGAACGCTTATTGGAAAACAACCCACCGTCCAATAGCGGCCGCGCCTGACCGTTGCAGGCTCGTTCACACAAACTCGATTACTTCGTGCAGCGGCCTGCGCGGTTTCTGTGGCCAGTTTCCTGGTGCCGGATGGCCGACCGTGACCAGAATGACCGGCACTTCCGTAGCGGCCAGCTGGAACTCCCGAACCACACCCAGATGATCGAAGCCACTCATTGATCCCGTGGACAAGCCCATGCCCTGGGCAGCCAGCATCGGAGTCATCGCCGCCAAGGATGCGGAACGGATGGCCTCGTCGCGCTGCAACTCCGGATTGCCGCTATGCGTACGCTTGGCCATAGCCACCCAGCCATCGAGCACCGATGGATCCAGGATGCCAACGTCGACCGAGGGCTGAAGCGCGTGAGGCAGTTGCTCATACGCTTCCGGGTGCCGCAGATGATGAACGTAACAGGCGCATCGACCACCTTCTGCTGCCCAAAACAGACGGCTTTCAAGCGTGCCTTGGCCTCGTGCGAGCGCACGGCGATGAACTTCCAATTCTGCAGGTTGTAGGCCGACGGTGCCCGGGTTGCCAAGGAGACCAGCTCCTCGATCTCGCTGTCTGCCAGTAGTCGGCTGGTGTCGTAGTAGTTGGTCGAGACACGTGATTCGATGAGAAGCTTGATGGAATTTTTCATAGTCCGCTCCAGTGAGATCGGCTTGCAGGGAGTTCAGGAGAAAGCGACGAACAGCGATCAGCTCTCGATGTCACAGGCGTCCGCGCGGTCTCGGCACGAGTCTCTGACGCGGGGCTCGGCCACCCTGCTGGTGGCCCATTGCACCGCCAAAATGCTGCCGAGCACCATGAGCAGCCCGACCAGCGAAAGGCCTGTCATGGCCTGCCCCAGCAGCGCCCAGCCGAGAACCACCGCCGTCAAGGGGCTCAGTAGCCCCAGCGACGAAACAGCCACCGGCGACAGCCGCGCGATGCCTCGGAACCACAGCGTGTAGGCCAACAGGGCGCCGGCGATCGAGAGGTAGGCGTAACCCAGCACCTGGGTGCTGCTCAGCACCGGCAGAGGTGGATCGACGATCCAGGCCACGGGCGCGAGCATCAACCCGCCCGCCAGCAACTGCCAGCCAGTGAAGGCCAACACCGGCAGATCGGTGCGCCAGCGGCGTGCCAGATAGGTACCCGCGGCCATGCACGCCGCACCGGTCAGCGCGGCGGCAATGCCGATCGGATCCCAGGCAGCGCCTGGAGACAGCAGCAAGGCGGCCATGCCAGCAACACCCAAGGCACTGGCCAATACGGCCAGGCGAGCAGGTTGGTGCCGGTCTACCGCCCATGCCAACGCCATGACCAGCAGCGGCTGGATCGCGCCCACCACTGCCGCCAACCCACCAGGTAGCCTGTATGCAGCCACGAACAGAAGCGCCTGAAAAAAGCCGATGTTCAGTGCGGAGAGCACGATCAAACGCCCCCATTCACGTTGCTTGGGCAGGCGCCTTATAAACAGTACCAGCAACATGCCAGCCGGAAGCGAGCGCAAAAGTGCGGCCGTGAACGGGCGATCCGGTGGTAGCAGTTCGGTCGTGACGATATAGGTCGAACCCCATATGGCAGGGGCCAACGCAGTCGTGAGAACGTCGCCCCAGGATGGGGAGGTTTGTGTGCCGCGCATGCAATTGTCTTCAGTTGAAGATAAAGTCGGAGCCTAATAAATTCTTTTCTTGACATCAAGATAAATGGAGTTGCCATGAGTAAAAAGCCGCAGCGGGACGCAGTAGACGCCATCCTTGAACAATGGCGCCGGGAGCGCCCGGATCTGGACGTCAGCCCAATGGGCGCTATTGGGCGCATCAAGCGCTGCGCGGCACTGCTCCAGCGCAAGCTGGACGAAACGTTCTCGGCCTTTGGGATGACCAGTTGGGAATTCGATGTGCTGGCCACGCTGAGACGCTCAGGAGCCCCCTACTGTCTGGCGCCGACAACCTTGTTCTCGGCCTTGATGATCACCTCCGGCACCATGACCCACCGGTTAAAGGGGCTAGAAGCTAGTGGTTGGGTACAGCGGGTGCCCAATCACAACGATGCACGCAGCATGCTGGTGCAGCTAACGCCGGCCGGGCTTGCTCTGATCGACCGCGCAGTGGAGGCGCATATCGAGAACGAGCGACGGATTATGGCGCCCATGGAGCCTGCAGACCTGGCTGGACTGGACGCCCGCCTGGCAGAGCTGCTGACGATGTTGGAGCCGGTGGGCAACTGACCCTCATCCAATCACGGCGACATAAAAAAACCGCCTCCAGGGCGGTTTCTTAATTTAGCCAGTCCGGCCTCAGTTACCTTCGCGACGCAGCGCCTGCGGGGTGAAATCGCCCGGGCTGAGTGGTGCATGGAAATCGTACATCGGCTCGTTGTTATCCAGGCCATCGGCGAAATAGCGACCGCCCTGGAAGTCATAGATGGTCTCCAGGGTGCTGCCAAACATCGGCACATCGTAATAGCTGATCGGATGACTTTCTTGCAGGCCGATCAGCTGACCGGTCTTGTCGTAGAGGTCGACGGCGAGGATCTGCCAGCTGTCCTCATCCAGATAGAAGCGGCGTTTGGCGTAAGGGTGGCTGAAGCCCTTGCGCAGTTCCGCCTCAACCACCCAGACGCGGTGCAACTCGTAACGCAGCAGCTCGGGGTTGACGCTCTTGGCTTGCAGAATGCTCGCGTAAGGGAGGCCTTTCTGGTGCACCGCGTAACTGTTGTAGGGCACCAACATTTCCTGCTTGTCGAGCAGCTGCCACTCGTAGCGATCCGGCGCACCGTTGTAGGAGTCGACCATGTCCGCGGTGGCCATGCCATTGGTGTCCGGCTGCAGGGTATCGAACGCCAGCATCGGTAGACGCCGCACGCGCCGCTCGCCCCGGTTAAAGCGCCAGGCCTTACGGATCGACAACACCTGGTCGAGGGTTTCCTGTACCACCAGGGCCGAACCCGACAGCTTGGCCGGAGCGACGACTTTGTACTTGTAGTAGAACAGGGTGTTATCCAGGTCCTTCGGGCTCACGCCCTCGCGACCGTAGAGAAAGTAGATGTCGCGATCGAGCTTGAGCAGGTTGTAACCACCACTGGAGAGGACCGCCGCCTGATTGGTGACGAAGTGAATCTGCTCGCCACGATACCGCATGATGTGGTTCCAGATGGCTTCCTGACCCGTTTGCGGCAGCGGGAAGGGAATCCCGGCAGCAGCGCCCTGCACACCGTTACCGCCTGAGATCAGCTCGGCATTAAGGGCATTGGAACGCGTGGCGTCGTAGATGCGTTGCGGCGCTGCGGCACTCCGATGAGTGGGGAATACGCGCAGGAAATAGTCCGGGTTGCTCTCCAGCAGTGTCTTCAACCCTAGTGGCAGTAGCGCCTGGTACTGGCCGAGGTTCTTACTGTTGACCACATATTGCACAGCATCGCTCGCATAGGGGTCAGGGTGATGCATACCCGTCTGATAACCCGCGATGGGTTGCGCCAAACCACCCTCCCAGTCCGGGATAGTGCCCGCCGCATTGCCACCCCGCTCGCCGCCCAGCGGAGTGAGATCGCCATTGAGGCGACTTGCCTGGACTGCATCGACTTTGGCCTGCGCTTGCAGCGCAAAAACCATCAGCAGCAGAATTCCAATACTTCTCAACACAGCCTTCTCCTCGCAGCGCCTCGAAACCACGCCACTTTTATATTTATACAGCCAGTCTAGGCCGAGCTTTGTCGTTGCCGTTTATTGCGGTGAGGAACCGTCCTGGCGCCGGCTGCTGCCGGTCTTTTTTAACATCCCTGCGCCGCTGCGCGGCCTATGTCGCGTTCAAGCCAAGAGCAGCCCTTGGCGCTAGCGCCAAAGCCACTCATGGGGCAAATCGATGGGGAAATAAGCGCGGGCCGTCGACTCAGTCGACGCGCTGAAACTTCAGGTCCCAGACCCCGTGCCCTAGGCGTTCGCCACGCCGTTCGAACTTGGTGGTCGGGCGCTCTGGCGGACGAGGGACACAACCGCCGTCCTGCGCCTGATTGCGGTAACCCGGCGCCGCCTGCAGGACTTCCAGCATGTACTCGGCATAGGGCTGCCAGTCGGTGGCCATATGCAGCACACCGCCGACCTTCAGCTTCTGCCGCACCAACTGGGCGAACTCCGGCTGCACGATACGGCGCTTATGGTGACGCGATTTGTGCCAAGGGTCCGGGAAGAACAACAGCAGGCGATCCAGGCTGGCGTCGGCGATGCAGTTACGCAGTACTTCCAGGGCATCGCACTGATAGACCCGCACGTTAGTCAGGTTCTGTGTCAGCAAACCATTGAGCAGTGCACCGACGCCCGGCCGGTGCACCTCGACGCCGATGAAGTCCTGCTCCGGCGCAGCCGCAGCCATCTCCAGCAGCGAATGGCCCATGCCGAAGCCAATCTCGAAGGTCCGTGGCGCACTACGACCGAAGACCGCATCAAAATCTGACGCACCGGCCACCAACTCCAGACCAAAGCGTGGCAGGCCTTGATCGAGACCGCGTTGCTGGCCGTCCGTCATCCGCCCGGCGCGCATGACAAAACTCTTGATGGTGCGCAGGTGGCGCTCTTCGTCGGCCGGGGCGGACGGGGCTTGCGATTCGGTCATAGCGAACTCTTTACTCAATTAACGCGGCGCTGAGGAACACTCTGCAGTAATCGTCATACCCAGCCAGGCTGGGTATCCAGATGCCCGCTTGCGCGGGCGCGACGGCAATAGGCGCTCTGCAGTTGTTTAGCGGATCAGCCCTTCCAGTGGCGAAGAGGCGCTGGCATACAGCTTCTTCGGCATACGACCAGCCAGATAGGCCAGGCGCCCGGCAACAATCGCGTGCTTCATCGCTTCGGCCATCAGCACCGGGTTCTGCGCATGGGCGATGGCGCTGTTCATCAGCACCGCCTCACAACCCAGTTCCATGGCGATGGTCGCGTCGGACGCAGTGCCGACGCCGGCATCCACCAACACCGGAACCTTGGCTTCCTCGAGGATGATCCGCAGGTTGTACGGGTTGCAGATGCCTAGCCCGGTGCCGATCAGGCCGGCCAGCGGCATCACGGCGATACAGCCCATCTCGGCCAGTTGCCGAGCGATGATCGGGTCATCACTGGTGTAAACCATCACGTCGAAACCGTCCTTGACCAACACTTCGGCGGCCTTGAGCGTCTCGATAACGTTGGGGAACAGGGTTTTCTGATCGGCCAGCACTTCCAGCTTGACCAGCTTATGCCCATCCAGCAGCTCGCGCGCCAGCCGGCAGGTACGCACCGCATCTTCGGCGTCGTAGCAACCAGCGGTATTCGGCAGAATGGTGTAACGCTCCGGTGAAATCACCTCGAGCAGATTCGGCTCATCCGGGTTCTGGCCGATATTGGTGCGGCGCACCGCAACCGTGACGATCTCTGCGCCCGAAGCCTCGATGGCACGGCGGGTCTCGTCGAGATCCTGATATTTTCCGGTACCGACCAACAGACGGGACTGGTAGGTACGACCAGCCAGGGTGAAGGGCTTATCGCTGCGAACTTGGCTCATCGAAAATCCTCTTGGACTGTGGCGCGGTTACCGCCAATTCTGTTGCTGTCAGGGCTGCACTGTCGCGGCTGAAAGCTAGCCGCCACCAATGGCGTGCACCACTTCCAAGCGGTCGCCCTCGCGCAGGGGCGTGGCGGCGTGCTGGCTGCGCGGCACGATATCCAGATTGAGCTCGACCGCGACACGGCGGCCAGTCAGCTCGAGGCGAACCAGCAAGTCGGCGACCGTCTGGCCATCAGGTAGCTCGAAAGATTCACCGTTCAACTGAATGCGCATGACAGGGCAATCACAATTTGAGGGGGGCCGGCATTCTAGCCCTATCGCCGGCGATGACCAAGGCAAAGGCGCGCCATTCGTCTCACAGTTGACGCCAAAGTCAGATTAAACCCTCGAAAGCAGTCTGCCTGACTTGGCAAAGCCATGAAACGGAAAACTGACTGAGTGAACGCGGGTTTTGCCAACCCATGGTCACCTTCTAGGGCAAACGCAGCGAAACCTGGGCCAATCAAACGCTTTCCAGCCGCTTAGCCCTGAGCTTTCCAGGCGGCCATGCCTAAACAGACCCAGCCAGCGAGAAAAGCCAAGCCGCCAAACGGCGTGATGATGCCGAGCTTGCCAATGCCGGTCAGTGCTAACAGATAGAGGCTGCAGGAAAACAGCAGGACACCTAGCGCGAACAGACTGCCCGCCGCCGTCAGCAAGCGCCCCGGCAGCTGCAGTGACAGCAAAGCCACTGCCAGCAACGCCAGGGCATGAATCAACTGGTAATGCACACCCGTCTGGAACACCGCCAAGTACTCGGCAGACAGGCGGCTTTTCAGACCGTGGGCAGCAAAGGCGCCGAGGGCTACGCCGCTAAAACCGAAAAATGCGGCCAGCAGGACAAATAAACGCAGCATGCACAAAGCTCCAGAATGACCGACTCGCAATCGAGACTGGCCATCATGCCCGCAGAAACCAACAGCAGCAAAATAGTGGCGGGAACCAGGCCTTACCAGGTCGGCTGCAGACAACCTTGCCGCCACCCGAGGCCCTATATTGAACGCCCAAACCGCGCTCATTAATTGCCAGTGGAACGCCCCCATGCCTAACCCGATCACCGTACTCAGAGACACCCAGCCACTCCCTGTCCTGGATGCCTGCAAATGGAAGAAAATCGCCGGCGACCCGCACACCGTGAACCTGAATGCCTACACCTCGGAAGACGGCAAAAAAATCATGGGCACCTGGATCTGCACACCGGGCACCTGGGAAGTGAACTATGACCGCTGGGAGTACTGCCACTTCCAGGAAGGCTATTGCATCATCACCCCGGAAGGAAAGGAGCCGATCCACCTCAAGGCTGGCGATATTTTCATCGTCGAAGCCGGCATGCGCGGCACCTGGCAAGTAGTGGAAACCGTCAGAAAGTACTTCGTGTTCGCTTGACCCTCTGTACTCGCGCTGCCGCCATTTAGCGATAACGGTGGCAGCGCGGCACGCCATCCCCCGACAGAAGTCTGCGACTGGCCACGCCCCTGGCTATAATGGCCGCCTCAACTGCCAGACCCAGCCGCGCATGCTTCGATCACTGTTTCCCCGCCTGTTCAAACCTCTGCTCTGGTTCGTGGTCGGCTCGGCGCTACTGGTGCTGCTCTTTCGCTGGGTTCCGCCGCCCGGCACAGCCTTGATGGTCGAGCGCAAGCTCGAGTCCTGGATCGATGGCAAGCCAATCGACCTCAAACGCGACTGGCGCCCCTGGAGCGAATTGCCGGACGATCTGAAGATCGCCGTGATCGCCGGCGAAGATCAGAAATTCGCCGAGCACTGGGGCTTCGACATCAACGCCATCCAGGCCGCCCTGGCCCATAACGAACGTGGCGGCTCGCTACGCGGGGCCAGCACCCTCAGCCAGCAGGTGGCGAAAAACCTGTTCCTCTGGTCTGGCCGCAGCTGGCTACGCAAAGGCCTGGAGGCTTGGTTTACCGGCTTGATCGAGCTGTTCTGGCCGAAGCAGCGAATTCTTGAGGTGTACCTGAACAGTGTCGAATGGGGCGATGGTGTGTTCGGCGCCGAAGCCGCCGCGCGCAAGCACTTCGGGATTGCCGCGCCTTATCTGTCCAGCCGACAGGCCAGCCTGCTCGCCGCCGTGCTACCCAATCCGCGGGCATGGAGTGCCGGCCGTCCGAGTAGCTACGTCAGCCGTCGTGCCGACTGGATTCGCCGGCAAATGCGGCAATTGGGCGGCAGCCACTACCTCAACCAGATGCAAGCGCAGCACTCGATCAGGTGAGTGAACGACCCTAGCTCAGCGCTGCTCCAGCGTCCGACGTGGCACGACGCGCAACAACTGCAATTGGTCGTCCTGCATATGCGCAGTCAAGCCTTGCCGTGGATAGACCCAGGCCTCCCCCTTGGCCAGCTCCAGACGCAGCCGCGGCTGACCTAGACTCGCCGCCACTCGCTCGCCGCTCACGGGCTGTTGCGGCGTCAGGGTCAGTGCCGCCAGCGCATGCTGGCCTAACTGCTCCTGCAACTGTTGACCCAGTGGCTGCTCGGCACCCGTCGCCCCCGCTCCCGTCGCAGCCATCAGACTCGCGCGCTCGCTGTCGCTCAGCGCCAGTTCGGCTTCCAACTGCCAAGTGTCACCTGCAGCCGCCAATTCCGCACGATAGAGCAGGCGCGGGCCGTCCGCTCGCGGTTGCAGCCACAGCTCGCCCTCGGCTGCGGCACTCAAACGACTCAACGTCAGCTGATCCTCGGCCAGGGGCGTCAGCACCTGACTCTGCCACTCAGCCAAACCAGGCAGTGGCGCGACCTTGTCCGGCGCACGCATCAACCAACCGCCCCAGACAAAGAACAGCAACGCCACCAGGGCAAACAACAGCCAATGCTGCAATCGCAGCGGTGGCATGGACATAGGTTTACTCCAGGCAAAAAGTTCGGACAGAAAAAAGCCGCACCAAGGTGCGGCTTTGCGAGGACAACTTACAGGTTTTGAGCGGCTTTACCTTGAGAGGCTCAGGCCGCAATCGAGCCTTTCAACTTGTTCATGGCGTTCTTCTCCAACTGCCGGATACGCTCAGCGGAGACGTTGTACTTGGCCGCCAGCTCATGCAGGGTCGCCTTCTCCTCAGCCAGCCAACGTTGGTGCAGGATGTCGCGGCTACGTTCATCCAGACCTTCCAATGCTTCATGCAGATTGGCGGTGGAGCTGTCGCTCCAATCCGAATCTTCCAACTGCCGGGCTGGATCGTAGCGGTGGTCTTCCAGATAGTTCGCGGGCGACTGAAAAGCGCTGTCGTCGTCGGCCTCGGCCGCCGGATCGAAAGCCATGTCATGGCCAGTCAGGCGGCTTTCCATCTCGCGCACTTCACGCGGTTCAACACCCAGGCTTTCGGCCACTGCATGCACTTCATCGTTATTCAGCCAGGCCAGACGCTTCTTCTGACTGCGCAGATTGAAGAACAATTTGCGCTGCGCCTTAGTGGTAGCAACTTTGACGATGCGCCAGTTACGCAAGATGAATTCATGGATCTCGGCTTTGATCCAATGCACGGCGAAGGACACCAGGCGCACACCCATCTCTGGGTTGAAGCGCTTGACCGCCTTCATCAGGCCGACGTTGCCCTCTTGGATCAGGTCAGCCTGGGCCAGACCGTAACCGGAATAACTTCTCGCGATATGTACGACAAAACGCAGGTGCGCAAGCACCATTTGCCGGGCCGCCTCAAGGTCTTGATGGTAATAGAGACTCTCGCCCAGTTCACGCTCCTGCTCGGCGCTCAACAGCGGGATGCTGTTTACCGCATGCACGTAGGCCTCCAGGTTGGCACCCGGAACCAAGGCATAGACAGGTTGCAAAGAATTGGTCATGCGAATCCTCCGACTCACGAAAACTCGTGCCTCTTAAGCACTGCGAGTAAGACTATACAGTTGACTCAAAAGTTCAAAAAGCACGAAAACACAAATAGAAACAAACCCTTACTACTTCGGTGCGAGCTCGTTCAAGTGTCGAGCGACCGCTAGCCAGGCGCCAATATACCCCAACAATAGCGCGCCAAGCAGTAGAGATAGACCATCGGCTAAAGGCACCCCAGCGAGTGAAAAGTCACTGCCGTAAAGCCCTGCCAGACGCACCACTGCGCCATTCAGCCAGTCCAAGCCGAAGGCCAGCACCGCCCAGGCGAGAAACCCCGCGCCCAAGCCATACAGCGCGCCCATATAGAGGAAGGGCCGGCGTACATAGCTGTCGGTGCCGCCAACCAACTTGATCACTTCGATCTCGGTGCGACGGTTCTCGATGTGTAGACGAATGGTGTTACCGATTACCAGCAGCAGCGCCATGACCAACAACAAGGTCAGCCCGAAGACGAAGCGCTCACCCAGCTTGAGGATCGCACTCAGGCGCTCCACCCAGAGCAGATCGAGTTGTGCCTGCTGCACCTTCGGCAACTCCGCCAGTCGCAGGCGCAAGGCCTCCAGCCCGGCTTTATCGACCTCTTTCGGGGTGACCAGAATCACCCCGGGTAGCGGGTTTTGCGGCAGTTCCTTGAGCGCTTCGCCGAGACCCGACTGCTGCTGAAACTCCGCCAGCGCCTGCTCGCGGCTGATCCACTCGGATTCAGCGACATCCGCCATAGTGGCGATCTGCGCGCGCAATTCTTCGCCTTCGGCGTCGCTGGCATCGATCTGCATAAACAAGGAAATCTGCGCGGCGCGCTGCCAGGAGCCACCGAGACGCTCGACATTGTTCAGCAGCAGGGAAAGCCCCATAGGCAAACTCAGCGCGATGGCCATCACCAAGCAGGTGAAAAAACTGCCGATCGGCTGCTTGCCTAACCGCCGCAGGCTATCGACCAGGCTGTAGCGATGGCTTTCCAGCCAGGCGTGCAGCAAGGTGCGAAAGTCTGGACCGCCGTCGTGTTTCCTATCGTCCTTCTTCGGCGCAGCGCCTACGCGCTCGGCCGCGGACGACGGCTCTTGTGGGTTGCGAGTCGCGCTCATCAGCCGGCCTCCCCATCGCCAATCAAGCGGCCGCGCTGCAAGGTCAACATGCGATGGCGCATGCGGGCGATCAACGCCAGATCGTGACTGGCAATCAGCACACTGGTACCCAGGCGATTGATATCTTCGAATACACCCATGATTTCCGCCGCCAGCCGAGGGTCAAGGTTACCGGTGGGCTCATCCGCCAGCAGCAGGGCCGGGCGATGGACTACCGCGCGGGCGATACCAACCCGTTGTTGCTGCCCGGTGGACAGATCACCGGGAAACAAATCGCGCTTGTCAGACAGCGCCACGCGCTCCAGCGCCGCATCGACACGCTGGGCGATTTCCGGCTTGGGCAGGCCGAGAATCTGTAGCGGCAAAGCGACATTGTTGAAGACGGTACGGTCGAACAGCAGTTGGTGGTTCTGAAACACCACACCGATCTGCCGCCGCAGGAAGGGAATCTGCGCGGTAGTGATCTGCGCCAGATCCTGTCCGGCCAACAGCAGCTTGCCGGTGGTCGGCCGCTCCATCGCCAGAATCAGCCGCAGCAAAGTACTTTTGCCAGCCCCGGAGTGCCCGGTGACGAACAAAAACTCGCCACGCCGTACACGGAAACTCAGCTCATGCAGGCCGACGTGGCCATTGGGATAGCGTTTACCGACCTGTTCAAAGCGAATCATGCGTGCTCCCGCTCGGCGAACAAGGCCTGCACAAAGGCCTCGGCTTCAAAGGTACGAAGATCATCGATGCTTTCACCAACGCCGATATAACGAATCGGCAGGCCAAACTGCTTGGCCAGGGCAAAGATCACACCCCCCTTGGCGGTACCGTCCAGCTTGGTCAGCGCCAGGCCGGTCAAGTTTACGGTCTGATTGAACTGTTTGGCCTGGTTGATGGCGTTCTGCCCGGTGCCGGCGTCCAGCACCAGCAGCACCTCATGGGG
>JBOICE010000349.1:0-11175 GCA_050739815.1 Pseudomonas sp.
TCGTCCAGCTGCCGCTTAGTGCGTGCGACCGATTGTGCTTCGCCGGCCCACACCTCGTTGTGTTGGGCCGGTTTTTTTTGCCTGGAATTTGCTGGCCGCCTAACTCGCCAGGCGCGTGCCCAGCCTATAAAGCTCCCCGCACTCAAGCGCTCGGATACTCGCTGGCTATGCTTGTATCGATCCTGAGCATGACCGTTGGGCGGGCATTTCCGCGCGCATCGCAACAACACCACCAAAGGCACGGCGCATCGACGTTTCGCGGTCTCGCTGTTTCTTAACAGTGGCGAGTATGAGGGCGGCTTTCTGCGCTTCCCGGAATTCGGCTCGGGCCTGTATACGGCTCCACCGGGTGGGGCCGTGGTGTTCTCCTCTCGCTGCTGCACGAGGCAACGCCTGTCACCCAGGGGCAGCGCTACATGTTTCTGCCGTTTCTTTACGGCGAGGCGGCCCGCCGAATCAGGCAGGAAAACCTGCACTTCCTGGACACCGAAACGAGCGGCGCTACGGCGGACGCCACTTCGCCCAGCGCCATAGGCGGCGCGGGATAGTCCGTCGATAGGTAGGCCGGGTTTCGCTTCGCTCTATTGGACTGACAAAATCTGGATGTCCCTTATCTGCCGCTAACCTGCAGCGGCACTTGGCAGCGGGTGTTGCCCTTGGGTTCCAGGTAGGGCTCAAGAATCGGCGCCATGCCTTTCAATACCTGCACGGGTAACGCCGAGGTAAAGCGGAAGCCTTCCGCCGCGCGGCCGGGAACGAAGGCGGTGAGGGTGCCGAAGTGGTGGCTGCCGAGGTAGAAGACGAAGGTGGCGGTGCGGTTGATGGCGCGGGAGCTAAGGATGCGCCCGCCGGAACCGACGCTTTCGATCCGATTGTCGCCGGTGCCGGTCTTGCCGCCGAGGGTCAGCGGGGTGCCGTCGGCCAGGGTGAAGCTGCCCTGCAGGCGCCGGGCGGTACCGCTGTCGACCACTTGCGAGAGCACTTCCCGCAGGGCCGCGGCGACTTCCGATGGCAGCACTCGTTGGCCGCGGTCCGGGTCGAGGCCGAGGCTGGTTTCGTAGGGGGTGTCGGCTGCGAAGTGCAGGCTGTCGATGCGGATGGTCGGCTGGCGCACGCCGTCATTGAGGATGATGCCCATCAGCTCGGCCAGTGCCGCCGGGCGATCGCCGGAGCTGCCGATCGCGGTCGCCAGCGACGGTACCAGGTGGTCGAAGGGATAGCCGACCCGTTGCCAGCGCCGATGGATATCCAGGAAGGCTTCGACCTCCAGCATGATGCGGATGCGGCTGTCGCGGGCGCTCTTGTGGCGGCTCTTGAACAGCCAGCCATAGACCTCCTGGCGTTCGTAATCGCTGGCGGCCACGGCCTCGTTGAAGCTGGATTTCGGGTGTTGCTGCAGGTGGCTGAGCAGCCACAGCTCCAGCGGGTGCACGCGGGCGATATAGCCCTGGTCCGGCAGGCTATAGGAGCCGGGGCCGTATTTGCTGTACAGCTCATGGATGCGTTTTTCGTCGACTTTATCCTTCACTAGATGGGCGTTGATGAAGGCGCCGAAGGTCGCCTCATCCACCTCCGGCATCAGGTAGCGATGCACCGCCGCCAGGCGCGAGGCGGTCGGGCGCAGGCCGTCGAGGAAGGTGTCGAGGCGCTCGGCGGCGTTCTTGCCTTGGTATTTGCGCCAGAAGCGCAGGAGAAACACCGTGCCCTCGCGGTCGGCGAAGCGGCTGAGATACTCCTGCCGGCGCGGGTCGCGGTCGTCTTTCAATAGTTCGGCGCTGTTGTTCGGTCCCTGGTAGGTGCTGTAGCGCACCAGATCACGCAGCAGGCGGATAAACGGCAGGTTGATCGATTCGCGCAGCGCCTCGCGGAGTGTCGGGTTGCGGCCGTTGTCTTCGCGGCGGAAGTTGCTGAAGGTGTGCAGCCCGCCGCCAGTGAAGAAACTCTCGCCAGGGCTGGCCGAGTAATGCCGTTCCAGCGCGGCGTTGAGCATGCTCGGCAGGCTCTGGTCTTTGCTGCTGCTCAGATAGTCCACGGCCCAGTGGCTCAGGCGATCCTGCTCGGGGATCTCGGCTTTGAGCTTGCGCAGCTCAGCCGGTGCTTTTCCGGCGAAGCGCTGATGCAGCTCGTGGATCATTTCCAGGTAAGTGGTGAGCACGCGCAGCTTGGCGGTGGAGCCGAGCTCCAGCTTGCTGCCTTCGTTGATGTCGAAGGGCTGATCGGTGCTGTCGGTTTGCACCCGCACCCGTGAGCCGTCGGCTGTCAGCTCGAAGAGGGTGAAGCTGTAACGCACATCCTGGGTTTTTTCCGCGGAGAGCAGGCGTTCGCCAAACAGACCGATCTGTTCGGCAAAGGTCGGATCGGAGAGTTTGCGCAGGTAGGCGCTGGCCGCTTGCTGCAACTCGCCGTTCAGCGTGGTGGTGGCTGCCAGATCCATCCGGTCGAGATCGTACAACGGTTTATTCAGCATGCCGGCAAGCCGGCTGCGGGCGACGCTGATGCCCTTGTTGCTCTCAACGGGTTGCAGCGTGGGTTGCAAAACCAGATCACGGAAAGTGGCTTGGCTGGCAAGGGCCGCATCGCGCAGTGGGGTATCGATCACGCCACCCTGAGCCAGCAGGCGGATGTGGCTATCGGTCAAGCTGGCCAGCTCCTTGCGGCCCTGCGCCAGGTAATAGGAAGGGCGCCGCTGGGCGATCATCAGCGAGAGCACCTGCCGCAGGGCCAGGCCGCGCTGCGCCTGGCTTGCCGCGGGCGACTTCGCCGGGTCGAGCAGGTTGTTCACGCTCTGAAAGTCCGCGCCGTACCAGACCCGCAGGCCATCGGCCAGCCCGTGGATTTCACCGTACCCAGGCGCGGCGGAGAGCGGCACGCTGTTGAGGTAGTCGCGCACGATGTTTTCACGGGCGGGGAGGGTCAGCGGCCCGCTTTGGTAGGCGCGGATGCTGGCGGAGATCATCTGCCGAAGTTTTTCTGCGGCAGAAACGGTCAGCCCGTCCGGCGAGTGCCGGTATTTCTCCAGCTGGGTCGCCAGGGTGCTGCCGCCAGCGGATTGATCCTGCAAGGCGAGCTTCTTGCCCACCTGCGAGAGGGCCGCCAGGGTGAAGCGCGGCCAGTCCACCGCTGGGTTGGCCAGCGGCTGTTCGGTCGTCAGCAGCTCGCGGTTTTCGATGAACAACAGGCTGCGGGCAACCAGCGGCGGGATGCTGCTGAAGCTCGGGTAGAACTGCTGTGGATAGCGGAAAGTGTAGAGCGGCAGCCCCCGGCAGTCGGTGATGTCCAAGCCGGTTTGAATCTTCTCCGGGTAGGGCGTAAAGAAGCCGCGGGTGCTGTAGTCGAGCATGGCCGGTGAGAAGCGCGCCTGTTGCAGGATCAGGTAATCGCGTTGTTGCAGGCGCTCCAGCATCAGCGGCATGTAGGCGTAGCCGAGGCGCTTGTCGAACGGCCCATCTTTGGGGAAGTGGATCGCGTCACTGGGGCCGGGTTGCAGACCATAGCTGAGAGTGGCGGCGTAGCGGCTGAATTCACGGGCCTGGTATTTGGCCGTTTTCATTTCCTCATTCAGCTGCACACCTACCGTGAACAGCAGCATCAACAACAGAATCCAGAACAACCGCCGGGCTTTTGAACGGGTTTTCGAGCGGGTTTTTATCGGCGGGCTGGCCTCGGGCAACAACACTTCTGGGAGGCTGTGTGCGGGGAGCTCAGCCTGCTCTGCGTCGGATTGCCATAATACACCCATAACTTTTTGGCCCTGGCTACGCGGGTTGTACGTGTTTGCTTAGAGCTTAGACGCTGTCGAGGCGTCTAGAATCAACGTAATGTTTAAATTGCTATGGTTTTAGCGGCTGTTCACGCTCTCGCGAGCAGATCAGCGACAGCCTCTTAGTTTCCCGAGAGCCCTATGCAGCGCGATCATCGTGAGCAACTCAACTTCAGTTGGCAGGCCAATGCCGATGCCTGGACGGCGGCCGTGCGCGAGCAGCGCATTGAAAGCCGGCGGCTGGTCACGGATGCGGCGATCTTACGGGCGATATTGGCCTGTGAGCCCAAGCGGGTGCTGGATATCGGCTGCGGCGAAGGCTGGTTGTGCCGCGGGCTGATGGCGCATGGCATCGAGGCGGTTGGGGTGGACGCCTCGGCACCGCTGATCGAAGTCGCCCGTGCGGTGTGTTCGGGGCACTACCGGGTGTGCGGCTATGCCGATCTTGAGGCGCAGGCCGCCATGCTGGGGCGTTTCGAGGTGCTGGTGTGTAATTTCGCCTTGCTCGATGAGCCGTTGGCGCCGGTTTTGCGCTCCCTGCATGGGCTGCTGGCACCGGGCGGGTCCCTGCTGATCCAGACCATCCACCCCTGGAGCGCCCGTGGCGAAGGCATGTACCAGGATGGCTGGCGGGTCGAAACCTTCTCCGGTTTCGGTGAGGGCTTCAATGAACCGATGCCCTGGTTCTTTCGCACGCTGGAATCCTGGCTGATGCTGCTCGCCGAAACCGGCTGGCGCTTGCAATGGTTGCAAGAGCCCCTGCACCCCGAGAGTGAGCAACCGGTTTCCTTGTTGTTGCTGCTGACCTCCGACCAGCGCTGACGCGCAAACCCGTCGATTGTCTGGGAGTTGTCCTTAACTGGAGGGCATTGGCAGCCTGCGAGGTAGCGCTATGCAACTTCTAGTGAATATCGACGTGCCGGATCTGGACGCGGCCATCACCTTCTACACCCAAGCCTTCGACCTGCGCCTGAGCCGACGCTTGTTCGACGGTGATGTCGCGGAACTGCTGGGCGGGCCGGCGCCGCTTTATCTGCTGCACAACCCCGGCGGTAGCACCGCCTGTATGGGCGTCGAGCGCGACTACCGCAGACACTGGACGCCTCTGCACCTCGACTTCGTCGTCGAGGACCTACCGCTAGCCTGCGACCGAGTCCTGGCGGCCGGGGCGCGGAGCGAGGGCGCTATCCGCAACGAAGTCTGGGGCCGTATCGCCAGCTTTGCCGATCCCTTCGGTCATGGCTTTTGTCTGTTGCAATGGCAAGGTCGCGGCTACGCTGAGGTGTCCCGCTAGGTTCTGTATTCAAGGTCGGTGAGCGAAGATCAGCCATTTATTGCGCCGCCTTACGCGCGGAGCCGGTAGGCGGTTTGCAAGCCACTTCCGAGTTTGGGCTCGAATCCTCTACCAGGAGGTCAGCATGTCAGTTTTCGCCAAATCCACCCGCGCCAACCTGATTCCCTGTGTGCGCTACCGCGATGCGCCTGCCGCCATCGACTGGCTCTGTCGCACCTTTGGTTTTGAGGCGCATCTGCTGGTGCCCGATGAGCGCGGCGGTATCACCTATGCGCAACTGAGTTGCGGTAATGGCATGCTGATGCTCGGTTCGGCAGGTGAAACAGCCTCCGCTTACGGCCAACTGATGCGTCAGCCGGAACAGGCCGGCGGCAATACCCAGAGCATCTATATGGTGGTCGAGGATGCCGACGCCATCTACGCCCAGGCGCTGGCCGCCGGAGCGAAAATCGTCATCGAGATCAAAGACGAAGACTACGGTGGCCGAGGTTTCACCTGCCGTGATCCGGAGGGCCATGTCTGGAGTTTTGGCACCTACGACCCTTGGGATGAGTCATAAGCGGTGTTTGCCCTCTCGCCGCTAGACAGCCGGGGAGAGGGCGCCGCCGTCTCCGCCCCAACTTGAAGTGAAACCATATGAGGTCGTGCATGCGCACAGTTGATTTGGCCGGCACCCGAGTGCCGGTGATTGGCCAGGGTAGCTGGCAGATGGGCGAGCAACCGGCAGAGCGCCGCCGTGAAGTAGCCGCGCTGCGCCAGGGTATCGAGTTGGGCCTGAGCCTGATCGACACTGCCGAGATGTATGCCGAAGGCGGCGCCGAACAGGTAGTCGGGGAGGCCATCAGCGGCCTGCGCGATCGGGTTTATCTGGTCAGCAAGGTCTACCCGCACAACGCCAGCCGCAAAGCTGCGGTCGCCGCCTGTGAGCGCAGCTTGCAGCGTTTACGCACCGAGGTGATCGATCTCTACCTGCTGCACTGGCGTGGCCAGTACCGGCTGGAAGAAACCGTCGAAGCCTTCGAGCGCTTGCGTGAACAGGGCAAGATCCGCCGTTGGGGGGTATCGAACTTCGACCTCGACGATATGCACGAATTGAATGACCCCGCCTGCGCCACCAACCAGGTGCAATACAGCCTGGAGAAGCGCGGCATCGAGTTCGACCTGCTGCCCTGGTGCCAGGAACAACGCATGCCGCTCATGGCTTACTGCCCAATCGGGCAGGGCGGTCGCCTGTTGCAGCAGCCCGCCCTGATCGAAGTCGCCGAGCGGCATGCGGCCACTCCGGCACGGGTGGCGCTGGCCTGGCTGGCTCAGCAGCCGGGCGTGATCGCCATCCCCAAGGCCGTTGAACCTGCGCATGTCCGCGACAATGCCGCCGCCTTGCAACTGCGCCTCGATGCAGACGACCTGCAACGCCTCGATGCGGAGTTTCCGTCGCCCAAGCGCAAACAGCCGTTAGCGATGGTGTGAGCTAGCACCTGCTGGCGCTCGGGCAGGTCCTATAAAGGGTTGCTGGCCATTGATGAAGAAGTCGGCCAGCCGCTCCACTAATACCGGTTTCGTCTGGGTAAACCAGCGGCTTATTGCTCGGTCTTGCCACTCCTCGGCTCTGTCGAGGGTGTGGCTGGGCATGAAGCCGCCGAGGCAGAGCCCAAGGTTTTGAATATTGATGTCATGGCCGGCTTGGCTGATGTGTTCGAGCAACTCTTTAAGCGCAGCCTTGAGTTCGGGTGCCCATTGTTCGCCAGGAAATATCAAGTCTTCTAACGCTCGACGATCAACGCCGCTTGAGTCACGAAGACACATGCCACTCTCCATTGCTGCCATTGCTGCCATTGCTAGCGCGCGATCGTGGCTATGCCAGCAGGGCTACGGACTTTATCTGCGCCCACAAGCGCTGGCCGCTGTGCAGGCCAAGCTGATCGCGGGAGTAGCGGGTGATGCGGGCCAGCAGTGGTGTGCCGTCCATATCCAGGCGTACCAATACATGGGCCGCGTTCTCCGCCGGCACTTCTGCGGTGACGGTAACCGGCAGCAAATTCAGGATGCTGCTGTGCAATGGCCGCTCCAGGTTCAAGCTCACGTCACGGGCCTGGACCTTGAAGCGCAGGCGCTTGCCTGACGAGACCGGTGAGTGGGCAACCTGAACGCTCATGGCGCTGTTGGCAAAGCCCAGGCTCAGCAGTTGATAAGCCGGGTTGTAGCCGGTGACCAGGCCTTCAATCACCACGCCGGCATCCTCGCCGCGCGCCATGGGTAAATCCAGGCGTGCGAGGATTTCAGCAATCGGGCCGCTGGCGAGCACCTTGCCCTCATCCATCAACACCAAGTGATCCGCCAGGCGGGCGACTTCATCCGGCGAATGGCTGACATACAGAATCGGGATATCCAGTTCGTCATGCAGGCGCTCCAGGTAAGGCAGGATTTCGCCTTTGCGCTTGAGGTCGAGGGCTGCCAGTGGCTCGTCCATCAGTAGCAGTTTCGGGCTGGTGAGCAGGGCGCGGGCGATGCCGACGCGTTGACGCTCGCCTCCGGAAAGGCGAGCGGGCATGCGCTCGAGCAAGTGTTCGATGCCGAGCAGGTCGACTGCATGGTCGAGCTCTACCCGGCGCTCGTGCGTGGCGATGCGCTTGAGGCCATATTCCAGGTTGCGCAGCACGCTGAGGTGCTCGAACAGGCTGGCTTCCTGGAACACATAACCCAATGCCCGCTTGTGCGGTGGCAGGAAGTGCCCCGTGCTGCTGTCCTGCCACAGCTCGCCATTGACCTGCAAATAGCCTTCCTTAGCCCGCTCCAGCCCGGCGACACAGCGCAGGCAGGTGGTTTTGCCGGAGCCCGAATAACCGAACAATGCAGTAACGCCGCGGCCCGGCAGGTGCAAGTCGACATCCAGCGAGAAATCCGGGTAGGGCAGGCGAAAGCGCGCACGAATCTGCTTTTCAGGCAATCCGCCGAGGGCTAACGGGGTGGTTATCACGGTGCTGCTCATGCCTGGAAATCCCTTGGTAAGTCAGAGCTATGCGGTTCAGCGCCTAGCCAGTTTCATGCGGCCCTTGCTGTGGAGCACGAGCAGTACCAGAAAGGAGAACACCAGCATGCCGCCGGCTAGCCAGTGTGCCTGGGCGTATTCCATGGCTTCGACATGGTCGAAAATCTGCACCGAGACGACTCGGGTCTTCCCGGGAATATTGCCGCCTATCATCAGCACCACGCCGAACTCGCCGATGGTGTGCGCAAAGCCGAGGATCGAGGCCGTGATGAAGCCTGGCCTGGCCAGGGGTAAAGCCACCGTGAAGAACCTGTCCAAAGGGCTGGCACGCAAGGTGGCCGCGACCTCCAGGGGCCGCTCACCAATGGCTTCGAAGGCATTTTGAATAGGCTGTACGACGAAGGGCATCGAGTAGAAAACCGAGCCCACCACCAACCCGGCGAAGCTGAAAGGCAAGGTGCCCAACCCCAGGCTCTGGGTGAGTTGCCCGATAAAACCCTGGGGGCCCATGGTGACCAGCAGATAAAAGCCGATCACGGTTGGTGGCAGCACCAAGGGGAGTGCGACTACTGCGCCCACCGGGCCTTTCATTCTTGATTGAGTGCGTGCCAGCCACCAGGCAATCGGGGTGCCGATGATGAGCAACAAGACGGTGGTCAGCGATGCCAACTGCAGGGTCAACCAGATCGCAGCCAAGTCGGCACTGGCAAGAGGCATCGCGGACTATCTCCCGGACTTAAAGTTGGTAACCGTAGGATTTGATCACCGCAGCGGCTTTCGGGCCACGGAGATATTCAACCAGAGCCTTGGCGGCAGGGTTGTCCTTGCCTTTGTTGAGGATCAGCGCGTCTTGCTTGATCGGATCATGCAGTTGCGCGGGCACTATCCAGGCCGAGCCACTGGTGATTTTGCCGTCTTTGTAGACCTGCGACAGCGCAACGAAGCCCAGTTCGGCATTGCCACTGGAGACGAACTGCAGGGCTTGAGTGATGTTCTGCCCCTCGACGATCTTCGCTGCCAGCGCTTGGGTCAGGTTCAACTTTTCCAATACCTGAGTTGCAGCCAAGCCATAGGGTGCGGCTTTCGGGTTGGCGATGGACAGGTGTTTGAACTGGTTTTTCTTCAGCACATCACCTTTGCCGTCGACATAGCCGTCCTTTGCCGACCACAGGGCCAGGGACCCGATGGCATAGGTGAAGCGTGAGCCGGCAACGCTGTCGCCTTCGCTTTCCAGCTTGGCGGGCGTAGTGTCATCAGCCGCGAGGAAAACTTCAAATGGCGCGCCATTCTTGATCTGGGTATAGAACTGGCCGGTGGCACCGAAGGCGGCAACCAGCTTGTGGCCGGTGTCCTTTTCGAAGTCGCTGGCAATCGCTTGAATGGGCGCGCTGAAGTTGGCGGCGACGGCCACTTGCACCTCTTCGGCCAGCGCGCCGCTAACGGCAATGCTGGCGGACAGCGCGACAACTAGACGAGATAGTCGGTGAATCATGGACTGCTCCTTGTTTTGTGGATCGTGTGGGTAATAAAGGACGTGCTCAGGCATCGCTGGCCAGAATCACGCTTGACGCTTTGAAGAAGGCACAGGCGCGTCTGCCAGGCATAAGGCCGAGCACCTCGCAGCTGGCCTGGGTTACGACTGCCGTGACGCTGCGCCCGGAGGGCAGCGTGAGGGTCACCTCGTTGTTCACCGGGCCGCTCTGAATCATGCTGATCTCGCCCCACAGCTGATTTCGCGCAGTGAGCCTCACACCGGCATCGACAGTCAGCATCACGGACGAAGCCTTGACCAGAGCCAGGACTTCTACCCCAACGGCGAGGCCAAGATTCTCGACGCTCGCCTGGGTCACCACAGTGACGATCTCGGTCTGCGGATCTATGCGTAGACGAACTTCGGACTCCACTGTCCCGCTGACAAGAGCGCTGATGCGCCCAGAGAACTGGTTGCGTGCGCTGCTCTTCAGGCGCATGCGCCGCATGAGCTGCTGAAACGCCTGGATGTCGTCAGTACCCGCTTGATTCAGCTGGCTGGAGACACGGTCCAGGGTGGTTTGGTACTCGCCCTCCAGCGCGCGATACATGGCGATAACCCGTCGACCGTACTCCGTGAGTTGGGTGCCGCCGCCTTGAGGGCCGCCCGTCATGCGAGTTACCAGCGGCTCATGAGAGAGGTTATTGAGGGTGTCGATCGCCTCCCACGCCGCCTTGTAGGAAATGGGTACAGCCTTGGCGGCTCGATTGATCGAACCCTTGAGGCCGATTTCTTCGAGTAGGCGAATACGAGTTCCTGAAAGCTCCGCGCCGATAACAGTTTCCAGCGACATGCGCGCGAGAAAACGAGGAGCCGTCATTGGCTAAGCTCATCGAGTAGTGTTCCTAGAGCTGCCCGAGGGCTCGCGAGCGTTGCGGTGGTATTGCTATAGCCCTCACCCATAAAGTCAGTCTCTATGTGGAATGTCTGATTATCGCTATGTACCTGACTATATAGCGCCATGTATGACCTCGAAAAGCACGGAGGGATAACCCCATGAAAGTAAGCGCACGCAATGTATTCAAAGGAACCGTCAGCAACCTGGTTGCTGGCGCTGTAAACGCTGAGGTCGTTATCACCCTGCCAGGCGGTGACAACCTGGTTGCCATCGTCACCATGGAGAGCGTTAAAAGCCTCGGTCTGGCCATGGGCAAAGAGGTCGTTGCCTTGGTCAAAGCACCCTGGGTGATGGTGATGACCGACAGCAGCGACATTCGCCTTTCTGCCCGAAATTGCCTGAAAGGTACGGTGGAATCGGTAGCGGCAGGTGCCGTGAACTCAGAAGTCGTGATCGCCTTGGCAGGTGGCAGCAAAGTCACCGCTATGGTGACTTGTGATGCGGTTACCGAGCTTGGCTTAGCCGCCGGTGTCAGCGCGACCGCTGTAATCAAGGCCTCTCACGTAATTCTTGGCGTTCCTGTCTGATCCTGAAATGGCCAGGACATGCTCCTGGCCATTTCGGCTATCAGCCTTGCCGGCCGCTCATTTCCTAGCCCGACCTTGCAGTTCTCCGGCAGCGAACAATCGCCTTGCCGTGGAATTCGCGCATCTTGAAAATAATTGACTTTAAAGTCAAGTTTTGGCGTTATGCACGCCGTCCG
>JBOICE010000350.1:0-6500 GCA_050739815.1 Pseudomonas sp.
CGCCACCGCGTCGCCATCGGCCGCCAGCGAACCATCGGGGTTGAGCACCGGCTTGGCGGTGTGGGCGATGTCGTCGAGGAAGGCGTGCCCGGTACGCACGGCCAGCACGGTGCTGACCGGGGCGTCCGGATTGCCTTCGACGATGGCGATACCCAGCGGATTCTCGGCAGTCGGCGTGATCCGCACATAGAGCTGCGGATAGCCATTGTCGCCGCGAATGAACTCGCCGTAGGGATCCATCAACAGCATCGGCACATTGGTCACGTCGTAATCGGCCAGCTCTATGCCGAGCACCTCGCGGGCCTGCAACTTGATCTCGGCCCAGGTGGCCAGCCCGCCGTTCTGCCCGTCGAGCATGTGGCCGGTGGCCATGGGCTTGCCGTCGATCAGCACATATTCGCGCAGGAAGGCCTGGTGCGAGGCATTGGAGGTGTAGGTCTGGTTCTGGTCGATGTAGGGCGTGGTCTGGTTGGTGTGCTGGTGGATATCGTCGGCCGTCCCCACTACACCGTCTGGTCCGGGCTGATTGGTGGCGCGGGTCAGGACCATGAAATTGGTAGGGCTGCCGGGGACATAGAGCGGATCGTCCGGCATCAGCGGAATATACACGGTGCCGCTGCCGCCCTTGTTGACCAGATCCAGGCCATGGTCGAAGAACTGGCCGAACAGGGTCATCCAGGAGTTGAACGGCGCGGTCAGCCCCGCGTCGGCCGAGATGTTGGGAATCACCACCGTGCCGTTTTCCACGCTGAGGCCGGCTGTGCTCAGCAGGGTGTCCAGTTGGGCTTGCGCCGTGCTGGCGGCTTCGGTGTCATTCGCCGCGGCGGCCGCCTTGAGCGCGTTATAGGCAGCGACAATCGCCGATGCCGTGGCATCGGCATTGGAAGCGCCAGTGGCTTCCAGCGCCGCGATGATCGCCGCCGGGTTGTTCAGCGACTGGTCGACGATCAGGTTACTGATGGTGCGCGGCTGCGAGTCGAAGACAAAACCACTGGTCTGCAGATAGCTAGTGAGGCTTTCGGCGGTGTTGAACACCGGATCCAGCAGGCGCTGCATCAACTGGTCGGCCGAGCCGTACAGCTCCTGCCCCGGCACCAGGCTGTTGAGCGAACCATTCACCGTGCGCAAGCCTTCCGGCAGCAGCGGGCTCTCCACCAGTGTGCGGAGAAATGCGGACTGCTCCTCCAGGGTGGCGCCGGGGTTGGCGGCAAGAAAGGCCGAATGCGCCTCGGCGATCTCGATTTGCTTGAGAATGTACTGCAAGTCGGCTTGGTTGACTGTCAAAGTGGCCATCGTTGTTGTCCTCGATGCTGTTGGCGATCTGAAAACCACATGCAGCCGAATCCGCTGCAACAACGTGGTTAAGCGTTGCGCTGTTGAGACGGTGTTTTTTGGGGGCAATAGGTCTACCGCACGTCTGGCCCTAGCCGGAGCGTTTTCGCTTGCGAATGCTAAGCAGCGGGGGAATGCAGCCCCATTTGCAGCAGCCACAGATCCGCAGATCTGAACTGCCGTCAGGCGGCTGGTGGTCCGTGCAGTTGGACCGATGACAGGCTCCCGTGATCGAGAGCCACAGAGATGCTGTCCATGGGGCATTTCTCCTGGCTGCAGATGAGGGGACAGCAGGCCTGGCAGGCAGCGCCCCGAGCAGCGGTGACACGCTTCTAATTAAGTTTCGTCCTGCCAGGCCGTCAAGCTGTCGGCACTTCTCGCAGGTTCGCAATCAGAGCAACTAAGAGATTGATATATATCGACTAATTAAAAAACTTCGACCAAAGTTGGACCCTCTGGAATGCGGGCTTGCGGCGAGCGGCAAGTTGTTTCAAGGTGTGTCTTAGCCCGCGAAAGACCTGAGCGGGCAGGAGCAACGGTAAGGCACGAGGATTTACACCTGGCTTAGGTAACATCAGCTCGAATCGCCAAACGCCGCCCCCTAGTCACCCCGGGGCGTTCGCTTCCGTCAAAAAAGCTTCATCGCGCTGTTCGTGGGGGAATAGGGAAATGACCGGGCTGCACTGGCATAGGCTCAATACGATCGACAAACGCCGGCTGGCCCCCTGCGTAGGGGGCTTCGAGCCTGAAGCCGTACGCCGCTCGGTCATGGACGAATTCGCTCTGCACAAGGGGCATCGCTATACCAGGGTGAGCATGAGGATGAAGCGCGTCGCCGTATCGGATGGCCACTGAAAGCATTCGCCGATCGCCTCAGCCGCTACTTGGAAGGCATCGTTTTAAGCGCTCGCTCCCGCTTCAACACAAGCGCCCTGGAAGGGATGAACAACTGCATTAAAGCCATTCAGCGCATGGCATATGGCTACCGGGATGCCGAGCATTTCATCCTGAAGATCAATGCGGCTTTTCCCGGAATTCCGTGAAGAACCGAAAATTTGCTACATACTGCTCAAAACGGACGGGATCGCTGGGAAGAGGCGAGCAAGGTCCGGCGTGCGCTGAATGAAGGAAGAAATGAGGGGGCGCCATGACTGCCAGGATACGGATCGGTATCGTCGATGATCACCCGCTGCTGCGCCAGGGCGTCGCTATGACCCTGGCGCGGATCGAGGATTTCGCGGTGGTGGAGCAGGGCGGCTCCGCCGATGAGGCGCTAAGCATCGCTAAGCGCTGCGAGCCCGACGTGCTATTGATGGATGTGAATATGCCCGGCGATACCTTTGCCACGGTGCGAGCGATCGCAGTATCCAGGCCGACCGTTAAAGTCTTGATGCTGACCGTGTCTGAATCTGAAGACGATGTGCATAGCGCTCTGGCGGCCGGCGCGCACGGCTATGTGCTGAAAGGTGTGAGCGGCCCTGAGCTGGTTCAGGCAATCAGAAACGTTGCCAACGGCGAGACCTTCATTACGCCGGCGTTTGCCAGCAAACTCCTCGGCAATTTCCGCGCGCCTGAGGAGGGCGAGCAGAAAATAGAGTTGACCCCGCGTGAGGAACAAATTATTCGGGAGGTCTCGACGGGGCTTACCAATCGCGAGGTTGCGGTCAAACTCGCGCTGAGTGAGAAAACGGTCAAGTACTACATGACGCAAGTCATGGTGAAGCTCCATGCCCGCAACCGGGTGGAGGCAGTCACGGCAGCAAGGCAGCATTGGGCGAATGAGAGAGCCTCAAGCATAAGCGCGACACTTCCCACTACCGATGTGCCCGGTGACGACCGCTCGCAGAGCTGACTCTGCCGGCGGCTTGGCTGATTTTGTGCGGATTAAAGTTTGAACTGCGCCTTGATCTTGGTTCCGTACCCCGTGACCGAGTCAATGCTGAATACGCCGCCGAGAGACTCAACGCGATAGCGCATACCGACCAGCCCTAAACGCGTTCTGCCGCGCCCCGTTGTACTCAAGTCCGCCGTTGGAATTCCTTCGCCCGCATCCTCGATTTGCACTTCAAGCAGGCCGTCGTTGTGAGAGGCACTGAGTTTTTGGCTTTTCCCACCGGCGTGATGAAAGGCATTGTTTAGTGCCTCTTGGGCTAAGCGATAAAGACAGATTTTGTATGGCAACGGCACATCGCCAGGAAGGGTGCCAAGTGACAGCTCCACTTTCGTGTCGGTCCGTTGCTCGTGCCGGTGTGCAACCAGCAGCAGCTCTTCGCGCAAACTCAGGTCATTGATTTCCGGGAGTGCCAGCCCGCGGGAGATATCGCGGATTTCACGCAAAGCCTCCTGGCCGGCGCCTCTGATCGACTCGAGTGCATCGCCCCCTGGCGCGTCGCCCTCCTGCAGGTATCGGTCACGCAGGCCGCCAAGCTCATCGAGGCGCAGGAGAACAAGGGTCAGTAGCTGAGCCGGACCATCATGAAGGTCGGCACCGAGACGGCGAAGGATCAACTCACTGATCCTTGAAAACTCATGATTAGCCTTGGTGATTCGATCCTGAAGGGTGGCGTTCTGTAAGTGCAATTGAGTTTGCTGCTGCATCTGCGATTTGAGAGTCATCTGCTGCCGTTCAATGATCCGGTCGCCGCGCCTAACGATGAAGAACAACAGCAAAAGCATGGCCAGCGTTGCCGCGCCGATAACCGCCCAGACCTCCTGACGCAGGTTATCGATTTTATGCTCCATTTCGTAGAACTCGCCGATGGCGAGAATCTTTCCCGAACCGACTTTCCTGAGCGGTACATAGGTTTCATAGAGCGGCATATTCAGGCTGCGCTCATAGGCATGTTCTGCATTATCCAAGGCGCCCAAACGCGTGACGATCTTGCCTTGCATAACCTGCTGAATAGGGTCTTCCGGATAGTTTCTGAACACCGGCAGTTTGCTGGTGCTGTAGATATTCGTGCCATCCGGTAGCCAGATTTTTATCGAAACGATGTGTTCATTGATCGAGGTGTTCGCCATCAGATTGTCGATTGCCAGGGTACTCTCGGCAGAAAGTTTCCGGCTCCTGGCCAGTTCCTGAATGTAAGGGGCGAGGAAGGCCTCCATGTACAGCGCCGCCGCTTCGCCAGCGCTCTGAGTAGCATCATGCTCGATCCTTTGACTGACGAGACTGCCAACAAAGGTCATGGTTATACCCAGAATGATCGTCGCGGTAATTACAAACTGCGTAGCGCGATTGAGCCCGCGCAGTCGTTCTCCCAGCGCTTGCCACCACGTACTGGGCTGTGGTCGCGGCGCCTCTGGAACGGATTCAAGCGCTGTCTGTTCGGCTTTTGGGGCAACGGTCTCAGGGGGAGCAAGCTGCGCATCTGTAGACATCCGTGCGACTCCTAAAGGCGGGGGAGTGAGGTCGGCGCGGGTTTCCCCTAGCTCTAAATTCGCGTCAGGGCGATTCGAGAACCTGTTTCCGACCTCGTTAGCGAGCTAGCTGGAGACGGACCACTCGGTGAACTGTGGTAACGAAAATTATTGTAGTCCCGGCGCCAAGCTTCGATCCGGCTTCGCACATCGTCGAGCGACACGAGCTCGTTGGCGCTCAGGCTGTTATTCCGCTGCCGACCCAGGCTGGGTGAAAACGTTGCGAGCGAAGGTCAGGCAAGACAAACCAGATGCAACGCAGATTAAGCCCGAGCAACACGCCGGTTACTTGAAAGCGCAGATCAGGTGGTTTTTAGCGGGTCAGAATGACCCGATGATCTGCCCGAGTACCGCCATCGCCTGCTCGCTCTGGGCATCCCAGGGGTGGCCATAGTTCAGCCGGGCGCAGTTACCAAAGCGCCGGGTGGCGGAGAATATCGGGCCAGGCGCGAGGCTGATGCCTTGCGCTAAAGCGAGCTGGAACAAGCGCAGGGAGTCGACCTGCTCGGGGAATTCGAACCAGAGAAAATAGCCGCCGGTGGGGTGGGTCACCCGAGTACTGGCGGGGAAGTGCCGGGCGGCCGAGGCTAGCATCGAACCTTGCTGCGCTTCCAGGGCATGCCTCAGCTTGCGCAGGTGACGGTCATAGCCGCCATGTTGCAGGTAGTCGGCGAGGGCGGCCTGGGCGGGAACCGACGGCGAAATCGTGGTCATCAGCTTGAGTCGGCTGATCTGCTCGGCATAGCGCCCGCCGGCTACCCAGCCGACCCGATAGCCCGGCGCCAGGCTTTTCGAGAACGAGCTGCAGTGCATCACCAGGCCATCGCGATCGAAGCTTTTCACCGATTTGGGGGGCTGAGCGCCGAAGTAGAGTTCGGCGTAGACGTCATCCTCGATCAACGGCACCTGATGCCGTTGCAGCAGGGCATAGAGCGCGCGCTTCTTTTCTTCGCTCATGCTCGCGCCCAGCGGGTTCTGCAGGCTGCTCATGCACCAGCAGGCCTTGATCGGCAGGCGGGCGAGGCTGTCGGCGAGGGTCTCCAGGTCGATGCCTTCGCGCGGGTGCACGGGAATTTCCACCGCCTTGAGCTTCAGTCGTTCCAGCACTTGCAGGGTGGCATAGAAGGCCGGTGCTTCGATGGCCACCAGATCGCCTGGGCTGGTGACCGCCTGCAGGCAGAGGTTGAGCGCTTCCATGGCGCCGTTGGTGATCACCAGTTCGTCCGGTGCCAGCATCACACCGCTGACCATATAGCGCAGGGCCAGCTGACGGCGCAGGTTGGGATTGCCGCTGGTCATGTCGCTGATCACTTCGTGGGGCGACATGTGGCGCAGGCTCTGCGCCATGGAGCGCGCCAGGCGTGCGAGGGGAAACAGATGGGGGCTGGGAAAAGCCGAACCGAAGGGCACGGTGTTCGGATCCTTCAAGGAGCCGAGCACAGAGAACACCAGCTCGCTGACATCGACCTCCGTCGTTTGCGCCTGATGCGAGTTGATCTCCGGCTCATGCAGTGGGCTCTTGGCATGTTCGCGAACGAAGTAGCCCGAGCGCGGCCGGGCATGAATCAGGCCGCGATCCTCCAGCAGGTAGTAGGCCTGGAACACCGTCGACGGGCTGACCCCGTAGGTGCGGCTGGCATGCCGGACCGAGGGCACCTTTTCACCGGCGGCCAGGACGCCGGTGCGAATGAGTTCGGCGATTTCATCGGCAAACTTCTCGTAGCGTTTCATCGTGTCCTGGTTCACCG
>JBOICE010000351.1:0-8837 GCA_050739815.1 Pseudomonas sp.
GGTTGAAACTCATCCGTGATTACTCCTGCGCCGCCAGTTTGACCGCTCGATTGTCGCGATCCACCGGCCGGACCACCTGGCCTTCGCGCAGCACCTGAACCCCTGCAGCGACGACCCAATCGTCGGCGTGCAAGCCGCCCAGGATTGGCACCCGCTGCTCACCATAGGGGCCAATGCGGACTGGGGTGCGTATGAGCTTGGACTCCTTGGGATCGACCACCCAGACGAACGGCGCACCATTTTCTGCACTCAACGCCGAGATCGGCACCGACAACGGCACCGCACCGATAACCGGGACATAAACTCGGGCGCTCTGCCCCAGTTCGGCGGGCACCTTACCCTCACTGAAGGCGACCCGCGCGGCGAAGGTACGCGACTGCGGGTCAGCGGCCGGCGACAGTTCACGGATGCGCCCAGGAAAGCGTTGATCCGGCTGCGACCAAAGCTCTACCGACACGACTTGGCCAATCTTGAAGTGCTCGAAACTATGTTCCGGCAGACTTATCAATACTTCACGCTCGCCATCGGCGGCCAGGGTAAATACCGTCTGCCCGGCCGACACGACATTACCGACTTCGAGTGAACGCTTAGCCACCACACCGGCCTGAGGGGCACGCAGCACCGAGTAACCGGCCTGATTGTTGGCCACATCGAACTCGGCCTTGATTTGCTTCAGGCGCGCTTCACCGGCGCGGTAAAGGTTCTCGGCATTGTCGTACTGCGAGCGGCTAGCCATCTGGCGAGCGAGCAGGGTTTTGTAACGATCACGCTCAGCACGCACCAACTGCAGGTTGGCTGTGGCCGCCCCGACCTGGGCACGCATGGCCTCCAGTTGCAGGCGCACATCCTGCGGGTCGAGCTCAGCCAGCGGCTGATCCTTCTGCACCCGCTGCCCTACATCGACCAAGCGTTTGGCGACCTTGCCGCCGATACGAAAAGCCAGTTCCTGCTCCAGCCGCGCACGCACCTCGCCCGGATAGGTATCGACCACCTCCCCGGCCGGCTGTGGCTGCACCACCATGGCCGGGCGCACCGACTGCTGGGGCGCCTCGCCATTACCGCAGGCAGTAAGCAACACGAGAAGAGAGATAGGCAACGCGAGCGGCAAGACATGGCGGAACATGATGAAAGACCTTTCGCAAAGAAGGTTTTGAATAATTATACTGGCGAGTATAGTAAAAATAGCAAACTCACCAGTCCAGTATTAAAACGCGAAATGTCTAACAAACTGTTGCCAGCCAGCGGCCCGGGGCGCCCCAAAGATCCCGCTAAACGCCAGGCCATTCTTGAGGCGGCGAAGGCGCTATTCCTGCGTCATGGTTATGACGGCAGCAGCATGGATGCCATCGCCACCGAGGCGGGAGTGTCGAAACTGACGGTGTATAGCCACTTCACCGACAAGGAAACGTTGTTTTCCGCCGCGGTGAAGTCCAAGTGCGAAGAACAGTTGCCGGAGTTGTTCTTCGAGCTGCCGGAAGGGGTGCCGATCGAGTCCGTGTTGCTGAATATCGGCCGCGGCTTTCATGGGCTGATCAACAGCCGTGAATCGATAGAGCTGCATCGCTTGATGGTGACCCTGGCCAGCCAGGATCCGAAACTCTCGCAGATATTCTTCGACGCCGGCCCCAAGCTCATCCTGAGCGAGATGGAGCATCTGCTGAGCAAGGCCGATAAGGCTGGCAAGCTGCGTATTGCCAAACCACAGCACGCGGCCGAGCACTTTTTCTGCCTGATCAAAGGCGACGCCAACTTCCGCCTGCTAATCGGCTGCTGCGATCCAGTGCAGGGCGAAGAGGCCGAGGAGCATGTGCAAGAGGTGGTCGACTTGTTTGTCCGGGCTTACCGCCCCTGAACGCGAGCAGCCCCGGCCACTGGAGTGCAACCTAAGCCTTGAGCGCTTTCTTCGGATAGATGTCGTAGCGGCTGGACTTGCCATCCAGCGCATAGCTCGGCTTGGGCCCAGCGATGATGGGCGCCTTGCGCGGACGCTTGACCACCACCCGGTGACTGGCCAGGGCCAGGGCCGCCTCGAGCAATGCCGGGGCATCCAGGTCGTCGCCGACCAGCGGTCGGAACAGGCGCATTTCCTTTTTCACCAGGGCGCTTTTATCGCGATGCGGGAACATCGGGTCAAGGTAGATCACCTGTGGCGCCTCCCCCTCCCAGCCGCGCAATAGCTCGATGGCATTGCCGACCAACAGGCGCATCTGCGCCACGATCGGACCGACCTCGGCATCGCGCGCGGCGCGCAACAGGCCATCTTCCAGCAATGCTGCGATCAGCGGCTGACGTTCGATCAGCGTCATCTCACACCCCAGGCTCGCCAACACAAAAGCGTCGCGTCCCAACCCCGCCGTAGCATCCAGCACGCGCGGGCGCACGCCAGGTTGCACGCCGACCGCCTTGGCGATCATCTGCCCACTGCCGCCTCCGAACAGCCGGCGATGGGCAACCGCACCCTCGATGAAATCCACCCGCACGGGGCCCGGAGCCTGTGGGCCGAGCTCAGCCAATTGCAAGCCCGACGCACCCAACTGTAGAGCGAACTCGGCTTCGCCCAGCAGCGGCAACCCCAAGCGCTCTGCCCACACAGCTGCCGCCGTGGTGTAGCTGGGCTCGAGGGCCTCGACCCGAATTCTGGCTATCTGCCGCTCATCACTCATCAGGGAACATGCTCAAAAAATGGTCAAAACCGCCGGTGATCGATTGATTGCCGGCTGGAGCGGCATTTTGCCAGAGCGGAGGTTTGCTGGTCGCACTGAGTTCGGCACCTTCGCGGTCTTTGCAAACGCTCTGTCCCCGTTATGTGTTGCAAGCCCAACCTAGAGGTGTGCTACCGACAAAGGCTTTGGCTTGATGCAACGCGTAATCGGGACACAGTCTTTTCAAACAGCCAGGCCCGCCCCGATCAGGCCTTCGAGCTGCTACGCCCCTCTAGCCAAGGAGTAAAATGTAACCTCTAGTTCAAGGAATGGCCGCCATGTCTGCCCCGCTCTGCGAACGCCTGGAGGTTCCAGGCGGCAAGCCCATCAAACTCTGGACCCAGGATCTGCCGGTCGAGCCGCAAGCCTTGCAGCAGCTGCAAAACACCGCGCGCATGCCCTTTATCTACGACCACCTGGCGGTGATGCCGGATGTGCATCTGGGCAAGGGCTCGACCATCGGCAGCGTGATCCCCAGCAAAGGCGCCATCATCCCGGCCGCGGTCGGCGTGGATATTGGCTGCGGGATGGTGGCCGCGCGCACCAGCTTGCTGGCCGCCGACCTGCCGGACAGCCTCGCCAACCTTCGCCGCGCGATCGAGGAAGCCATTCCCCACGGCAAGAGTTTCGGCAGGCACGACGTCGGCGCCTGGCAGGATGCGCCGCGCCTGGTGGATGACAGCTGGCGGCCGCTGGCCAGGCGCTTCGCCCAGATCACCGGCAAATACCCGCATCTGGCCAAGACCAATAACCGCCTGCACTTGGGCACACTGGGCGGCGGCAATCACTTTATCGAAGTCTGCCTGGACGAGGCCCAGCGGGTCTGGCTGATGCTGCATTCCGGCTCGCGCGGGGTCGGTAACGCCATTGGCCGCTGCTTTATCGAGCTCGCCAAAGAGGACATGGGCAAGGCCCTGGGCAATCTGCCGGATGCCGACCTGGCCTACCTCAAGGAAGGCAGCAAGCACTTCGATGACTATGTGCAGGCGGTGGAATGGGCCCAGGACTACGCCCTTGCCAACCGCACGCTGATGATGCGCCTGCTGGTGGAGGCCGTGCGCGGCGAGCTGCGGCGCCCGTTCGAGGCGCAGTTGGAGGCGGTCAACTGCCATCACAACTATGTCTCCCGCGAGTTTCACTTCGGCGAGGAGTTGCTGATCACCCGCAAGGGCGCGCTCAGTGCCAAGACCGGCGAGCTGGGCATCATCCCCGGCAGCATGGGCGCGCAATCCTTCATAGTGCGCGGCAAGGGCAATCCCGAGAGTTTCTGCTCGTGCAGTCACGGCGCCGGCCGACTGATGAGCCGCCACGAGGCCAAGCGCAGCTTTAGCCTGGCCGACCATCAACGCGCCACGGCCGGCGTGGAGTGCCGCAAGGATCAGGCTGTGATCGACGAAACGCCTGGCGCCTACAAGCCGATCGAGAAGGTCATGGCCGCGCAAGCCGACCTGGTGGAGATAGTGCATAGCCTCAAGCAGATTGTCTGCGTCAAAGGCTGAGCGCTGTGCCACGGCCACTCGCGTGTCAGGACTTGAACAACGCATTGATCTGCGCAAAGGGAATCGTCTGCTCGGCAAAGCTAAAGCGGCCCTCGGCCTGTATCTCCTGCGCGGCACGGAAAAACGCGCCATAGGCCGCTCGCGCCAACTCGGCTAACTCCTGCAACGACAGCGACAACCCGGACAGCCCCATCAGCACATTGACCGGCTTCGGTGCCACGGCGCGCACCACCGCGACTATCTCCGCCGGCGTACGCAGCAGACCCGCTGCTATAGAGGATGTCAGCCCCTCCCCGCAGCAGGGAGCGACGCCAACGGACGCTATCTCGCGCCAGTTGCCACTAGTCGCTATAGCCCGGCGGCACCTTAGCCCATGGGTAGCCCTTCGCGGCCATCTCGTAGCCGGTCTGGAAGAGGGCGCGCATGAACTCGGTGTCGAATTCCTCTCGGTGGGGGACAGTGAAACTCGCCGGGATGGCGGCCAGGTTATAGTCGACGCCATCCCGCTGGGAGGTCAGGTAGATGCGATACAGGTCGCCAACGCCCTGGGTGTGGATGAGCGAGGCGATGGCCCGACTGGCAATGCTCATGGTCCGGCGTTCGACCTGAGCCCATTCGGGGTCCAGGCGGGCGTTGCGGATGACGTAAACCGCGCGCGCTCGCTCGATGCCATGCTCGCGGGCGACCTTCTGCACCTGGAGCGAGGGTGGGTAGACGAACACCTGGGACATGGTGCCGCCGTCCACGTGCATCTCCTGATAGGGCTGACCGCCGGCCTCGACGTCGATCATCACCGGCGGAAAGGCGCCGGGGATCGCGGCCGAGGCGATCATCAGGGAACGGAACAGCGCGAGGGCCTTGGGATCGCGGCTCGCGGCGATCTTCGTCATATTCCAGAGCACGGCCTGACGGGCATCGAGATCGGCGGTCGCGATGAGCAGCACCCGGCCCTTCTCATGCTCGGCGGCGATGGCATCCAGCAGCGCCTGGTCCACCTCTTTCTCCACCTGTCGCCAGAGCGGACGGTTATCGGCCATGGCATCGTTGAACAGGACGGCCATGAAGGAGCGCGGTTCCAGGACGTCCCGGGGCGCAAGGTTGGTGTAGAAGTCCTTGAGCTTCTGATCGTAGGCGGGACCGAGGAAAGCGAAGGGGGCGATCAGGGCCCCGGTGCTGACCCCGGTCACGAGTTTGAACACCGGTCGATTGCCGGCAGCCGTCCAGCCGTTCAGCAGGCCGGCGCCGAATGCACCGCTGTCACCGCCGCCCGACACCGCGAGAAAGACCGCCGGCGGCAGCGGTCCCTGGTGTCCGAGCCTGGCGAGTTGGGCCAGCTCGCGCCGGCCGGACTCGAGGCCGTCGTTCATCAGCGCTTCGTTGTCTATGCCTATGCGGTAGCGCACCTCGGCAAGTCCGGGGATCGCAGCCTGTTCCGCGAGCCCCTGGGGCACCGCACTGCGCCGGGCCGGCCCCGTACAGCCCGGTACGACAGCGAGCGCCGCCACGAGTACGGCAAGGAGAATCGCGCTTTTGCCCATCAACTCACCTCCATCTCGATCGGAGCAGAGAACGCAACCCTGGAGTCCGCGGCGACAAGCCCCCCTTTTCCCCGCGAATGGGGCGCCAGTGCTAGCGGGGGCGGGTCTGGCGCTGCTCGTGACGCCAATGGAATCAGCTGGCCAGAATCAGGATGCCCCTGGTACCAACGGCCCGCTTGCTGCCACAAGCATAGTCGAGAGGATCAGGGGCAAGCCCCAGCCAGCTGCGCCAGACGGCGATAAGCAGGTCAGCCAGTATCGGCAGCGCAACCCACGGGACTTTCAGCGCGCAAGGCCGGCCCCACACCGCTACCAGCCAGATGGTTTAGGACTTGAACAACGCATTGATCTGCGCAAAAGGCATCGCCTGCTCGGCAAAGCTGAAACGGCCCTCGGCCTGTATCTCCTGCGCGGCACGGAAAAACGCACCATAGGCCGCTCGCGCCAATGCCGAGCCGACGCTCACCCGCTTGACACCCAACTCGGCCAACTCATCTAGCGATAGCGACAACCCGGACAGCCCCATCAGCACATTGACCGGCTTCGGTGCCACGGCGCGCACCACGGCGACGATCTCTTCCCGCGTGCGCAGGCCCGGCGCATAGAGCACATCGGCGCCCGCTTCGGCGAAGGCCACCAGCCGGCGGATGGTATCGGCCAGATCATCGCGGCCATGCAGCAAGTTTTCCGCCCGGGCCGTGAGCGTGAAAGGAAACGGCAGGCTACGCGCGGCCTCGGCGGCGGCTTTTACCCGCGCTACGGCGAGCTCGAACGGGTAAATCGGCGCATCCGCGCGGCCGCCGGCATCCTCGATCGAACCGCCAACCAAACCCACAGCCGCCGCCCGCAGAATGGTTTCGGCGCAGCCTTGCGGCTCATCGGCAAAGCCATTTTCCAGGTCAGCCGCGACCGGCAAGGGCGTGGCCGCGACTATTGCCTGGGCATTCGCCAGGGTGTCATCACGAGAAATGACGCCTTCGGCATCCGGTCGCCCCAATGAGAACGCCAAACCGGCGCTGGTTGTCGCCAACGCCTCGAAACCAAGCGCCGCAAGCATTTTCGCCGATCCTGCATCCCACGGATTGGGGATCACAAAAGCCCCTGGGCGCTCGTGCAAAGCTCTGAAGGTTTGGGCACGGCTGGCTTGCGATGTCATAACGAGGCTCCGTCTGCTCGGCTGTTCGAAGCCAAAACCTTAGCGCAGTTTTCGTCGCCGTACTGCGCGCCTGGCTCAGCCAAGACGTGCCGTAAACTGATCAGAGCAGGCCGAGCTGCTCCACTTCTGGCGCACAGATCAGCTCAGGCAAGGCCGGTAAACCTGGCAGCCGCAGGCTCAGTTGCGTATGAAAACGGCGAGCCAGCTGCGGTGCCAGACGATTATCCGCGGTATGCAGAAAAACATAGGGCGTGCGGCCCTCCTCGATCCAGCCGGCGACTTTCTCCAGCCAAGGCGCTAGAAAGCGGTCGTTGGCCTGCAGTTCGGGGTGGCCGATAAAGCGCAGCTGCGGAAATTGCGTAAACGCCGTCGGACGGGTCGGCAACCGCGGCTTTTTCGCTTGCGCGTGCAGCACGGCTGGCGCAGCCGACTGGCAGCTGAACAGCGCACGGGAGTCCAAGCAAATACGTTCGACGCCCCGCTCGACCAGCAAGCGGTTGAGCAGCCGCTCCGCATCGCCTTTGGCAAAAAAGGCCGGATGCCGTATTTCTACCGCCAGTGGTCCGTCCAACTCGGCGAGAAACCCCGCCAGCTCCGCCAGCCGCGGCGGGCCAAAGGTGGCTGGAAGTTGCAGCCAGAGCGGCGCCACCCGCACGCCCAAGGGTTTAAGTAACCGCAGGAACGTCTGCGCGGCACCCAACTGCTCACATAAATTACCGGCATGGCTGATATCGCGCGGCAACTTGGCGCAGAAGCGAAAGCCCGCCGGCAGCTGTGCTGCCCAGCGCTGAACCGTCTCGGCAGAGGGCCGCGCATAGAAGGTGGTGTTGCCCTCCACGGCGTTGAAAACCTGCGCATAGAGCGCAAGAAAGTCCGCCGGGCGGGCGCTGTCGGGATAGAGGGAGTCGCGCCAAGCCGGCTCGCTCCATGACGGGCAGCCGAGGTAGTAAGGAAGCATGAAGTGAAGGTCTTAGGCGTAGAGGTCGAGGCCAAGCACTTCCGGCGCATCCGCCTCGCCTACGTAACTGGCTGTGCTGGCGTAGCTTGCCAAGGCCTGGGCCGCGCGATTGCTCACCGCCCGTTGATTGATCAGGTCCTGCGGGCGCGCGGGCAGGCTGTCGCTGCTGGCATAACTGGCCTGCACGCGACGACTTTGCGCGGTATTTTCTAAACCTTGGGTGCTGGACGGTGAAGACGGCTGCTCACGACGGGTTTCTTCCTCACGCTGCACTTCGCGAAAAGGCATGACCGCGCTGCCCGGTCGGGAGCTGCGATCCAGCGAGTAGGAGGAAGTGAATCCGTCGATACGCATCTGTTGCTCGTACTTCTCGTGATAGGGCTCAGCATATGTGGCCAAGGATAAAGGCTGGCAATGTAACCATCGTCGACTCGCGGCGCAATTCCACTCCGGCCCGTGCGGCTAATTCCAGATAATGGAAGCTTAGTGCGGCGCCTTGGGCGTGGCGACCTTGTCACGCAAATAAACCGGTTGCGCCTGATCCGCAGGCACTGCCTCACCGCGCGCCCAGGCGAACTGCGCCAGACTCAGCAGATCTTGCGCGTGCGGCAACATACCAGCGTCCAGTCCACTGAGGGCCACCGGGATCCGCTGCGCATAACTGCCCCAGCCGGTACCGGCGCCAAACCAATCACCGGCGGCATCGCGCGGCAGGCTGGCCTGCTCCGGCGGCAACACCGCTTCCAGACCGGCCAAACGCATTTCCCCGTGTTCCTGGCGGTAGCAACCCCAGTACACCTCATCCATGCGCGCATCGATGGCCGCAGCCACTTGGTTAGCACCCTGCTCACGCAGCGCCCGCTGGGCCAGTACGGCCAGATTGGAAATCGGCAGCACTGGGCGCTCCAAGGCGAACGCCAACCCTTGCACTACGCCGATGGCGATACGCACCCCGGTAAAGGCACCGGGTCCACGCCCGAACGC
>JBOICE010000352.1:0-4579 GCA_050739815.1 Pseudomonas sp.
ATCGGCGGTGACTCAAGCGGCTTCCAGGCGTACGAGGTTCTCGCGCAGCAGTTCATCGAGCACCACCTCGTCCATGTCGGGCTCGAGCGCCGCAGGGGGACCGTTCCTGCCGGTGGCGGAGATCGACAGCTGGCTGGCAGTGCGCTCGACTCTGTGCTCGCCGCCACAGACGTGGCAATAGACCAGCGCCCCGCTTTCCTGCGTGTGCTTGACCACGATGATAGGCCCGCAGGTGGAGCAGCTCTGCAGCAGGATATGGGGCTCGCTATGGCCGACTATGGACCCCAGCTCGCCGCGTTCGCCAAGGCTAATCAGGAGCTCGCCGCACTCCGGGTCGAACTGGCTGCCGAGGAACTGCGCGATGATGTCCAATGCGGTCGCGATGGGCATCGCCTTGCGGTAGGGGCGGCTGCTGGTCATGGCGTCGAAGGCATCGGCTACCCCGACTATCCGGGCTTCGAGGGGGATGTCCGAGCCCTTCAGGCCCTGCGGGTAGCCATTGCCATCCGGGGTTTCGTGATGCATCTGCACGGCTGCGAGCACCAGGGGCGCGAGCGGGTGGCCGGTGAGTAGTCGCGCACCGACTTCCGGGTGGGTTTGCATGATCTGGTACTCGTGCGCGTCCAGTGCGCCCGGCTTGTTCAATACCGCATCCGGCACGCCGATCTTGCCGAGGTCATGGAGGAAGCCGCCGAGGCTGATCCTGGCCACCTCGCTCATGGGCAGGTGCATATGCAGAGCCAGTAACTGGGAAAACTGCGACACGCGCCACAAGTGGCCGCCGGTGTAAGCGTCGCGGGCTTCGACCAGCGACGCCATGATGTACAGGCTTTTCAGCAGGGGTTGCAGGCCTTCTGTGGGATTCAGCGAGAGTGGCTGGGGGGTGAAGGTGTGCATGAGGTGTCCTCCGTCATACCGGTGGAGATCCGGCTGCGGGGGCAGGCGCTGCGTGGCGGATGCGGCGGCAGCCGGAGCTTATTGATTACGCCCGGATGAGGCTGCTGGGAAGCACTTTTTATCGGCTGTGCAGCCGGACAATGGCCGCCGGTTACACCCGGAATCCACCGCCCCTGCTGACCGGCCAGGCTTCGTCAGTCTGCGGCAAAGCAGTACAGCAGCCCCGCTCCGCCCGAGCCGGCCAGGGCTTCGTTGCTGCAGCCACGCGAGGGGTGCGAGGAGTTCCACGAGTGTGACGCCGCATCGTCACGCAGCCCGATTCGGTCGTGATGACCGACCTGGGCCACCCCGTCGCCGCTGCTGGTCCAGTTGCTGCACGTATGGTCATCGCTGCCGGTGAACGCAGTGCCGTCCGCCTGCGAGCCGGTGAGAATATCGTGCATGTTCGGTGTGTCGCCGCGCCCCTTAACCAACGCCCCGTGTTCGTCCAGGGCGGTTTCCTTGGTCAGTTGGTTGTCGCCGTGCAGTTGCGCGACATCACGGGCGATGACGACGCCTTTGGCGTTCTGCCAGGGGCCTTGGCCGATGCGCTCACGGGCATTGACTGCGGCCGCGCCGCCAGTGGCGCTGGTGCTGAGGTAAGCGCGCCAGCTGTGCTGGCCTGCCCCGACGGCGGAGGCCAACGTCTGGCAGTGCCTGTCGGCGCCGGCCAGACCGCCTAGATCGGCACCTGTTCCCATGCCGAGGCTGGTGACGAAGAAGGTCATGTTCGCTTGCTGGGCCTGACTGGCGAAACTGCAGACTAATGCCAGCAGAGCCACCGGTAAGGTGAAAGTTGTCCTGTACATAGACAGTCCTCCTGCGGGAAAACGGCCCCCAAGATGGCATCTGATTGAAACATTGAGCCTAGTCGCCGCCGGCTACCGACGCACACCGCAGTTCTACCTTCCGTCGCCCTGTACGGCTTGCAGCCACTCGCCGAGACGTATGGCGTTAGCGACGGGGGCAGGGTGTCTATAATTTGGGATGGAGTACCGCCAGAGTTCAAGCGCTAGGTCGATAAGTTGTTTGCGCTCGTGCCACCTCTGACGGACGGGGGGGCTGACATACGAGTGAATCGGGTTGGCCAAGCGTTTGGCTTTCTCCGCTCGGTGACCGGTGACGCGGTGTCAGGCCCAAGCTCCACCGGAGGGGAGAGGAGGTTTGCCCGGGCTGAAACAACAGTAGCCATTGGCAAAACAGCGTTTAAATTTCCCTGACGTCCGACGCATCCAAGCGCTTTTGGCGAGCGTTCCCCTTGCAACAAGGGATCACGGACTGCCTCCCCTCTCACTGTGAAGCGGTTGCACATCGAAGCGCCATACAACTGCTGCTTCGGTATACGACCGCGACCTGAAAAGGAGAGACCGTCATGAAGAAAGTGCTAAGTGCATCCATTCTTGCACTCCTCATCGCAGGGACCTTAGCCCCAACCGCCATCGCCGCCGACACCCTCGCCGTGTTCAAGGGTGGAATCGGCGTCTTGCCCGTCTCCAGTGGCCAGGGGACGGAAGCAATCGCCACGGTCGTGAACCGTAACATCGTCCGCGGAGTTCAACCCGCGGGCCAGATCTGGGTGATAAGGAAGCTGGATGCCCAGGTGGAAGTGAACGGAGCCATCACGGTCGATGGGAGGGGACTGGTACTGGGTGGCGGCGCTAATGTCGGAAGGGCGACTGGGCAGTTGGTATTTGCCACGCTGATTTGTGAAACCACGAGCCCGTTCACGGAAAGCAACTCGAACCTCGTCGGCGTCCCGCTCGATGCCAATGGGAACTTCAGGATCGACGATGTGCTTTCGCCGGCGCCCCCCGCGCCGTGCACCAGTCCGGCGCTGCTCATCCGCAACGCCGCCAACTCGAGTTGGTTCGCCGCCGGTATTCCCAGGAGCGATGACGATATCGATGACGATGACGATGACGATATCGATCAGTGACAGTTCAGGTGCAAGGGATACGCCATGAAGGCGTAGCTTCACCCCGCAGCCTGGGAATAGCCGTATCGACTGTCGTGGAAATCCCCCTTCTCCCGAGGCGGGAAGGGGGGCGACTTCCGCCAGTTGTGGATGAGCGAAGTCGACCCGCAACTGTCTTTAGGGGGAAAAGGGGGCGGATTTATTTTCTCAAAAAGGACATTAGGGCACAGACCACGATTTCTCCTGCTGGATGGAGAAATCCTGGTCTGTGCTCCGAATACCGGGCCGCGCCTCGGGCTTGGGGCGGTTGGGGCCAGGCCTGAGGCTAAAGTCGGTGGTTATGGTGGTTGTAGGGCCAGGAGGTTAGCGAGGCTTGCGCCTCGGGGCTCTGCGTTGGTGCGGCCAGTTCTTCCAGGTGGATGATGATGTCGTCCGGTTTGAGCACCAGAACGTCGCTCTCCAGGGTGTCGAGAATCATCTCGGCCGTGTTGCCGATCAAGGCGCCGACCAGGCCGGTGCGGGCCACGTTACCGATCACCGTCAACGCGGCGTTGAGCCGGTGCGCGATGTGCGGGATCAGCACATCGGCCGAACCTTCCTCGATATGCAGGCGTTCGTCGTCGATGTTGAACTCACTCTGCAAGCTCTTGCATTGTTCGCGGTAGAAATCCTGGAGGCTCTCCTTGCGCTGGAAGACGGGGTCGTGTGACCCGAGCATGGGGTAGGGGTGGGCGCTCATCATGTGCAGAGTGCCGCCGGCCAGTTGGGCGATGTCGTAGCCGTGGCTGACGATGCCGGCGTGCAGCACCCGGTGTTCGATATCGCTGTTGCCCACGTCGACGGCGGTGAGAATGGTCCCACCGGCCCAGGGCGTGGCGGTTTTCACGATCAGCACCGGGCTGGGGCAGTAGCGCAGCAGCTTCCAGTCCTCGGGGGTGAGCAGGGGCTTGGTCAGCGGGTTGTCGGGCCGGTGCTGCTTGATCACCAGGCCGCAGCCCTGCGCCTGCTGCGCGGCGATGATGGTCTTGTGCGGACTCTCGTGCCAGGCCTGCTGGGCGCTGACGCTAAAGCCCTCCTGTGCCAGGGCACCGCGCATGTCGTCCAGGTAAGAGGCGTGCTTGAGTCGCTTGTCGCAGGCCAGCAGGTGCAGGTGCGACTGGGTGGCGCTGGCGATCATCCTGGCTCTGTCCAGGAGCGGATCCTCAGGCTGCTGCGGATCCACCACCACCAAGGTGTTACGGATGGTATGCATGAGTGTCTTCCCGTGCGCGAGTACGGTTTTCAGGTGGACCGAGGCACAAGAATTCTTGGCTTATGTCCCTGCGGGCGGGTTGGGTGCATGCGTTGGCAACCCTTACCGCTCTATCCGTCAGTCGGAAGCTCACCCACCGACATCCTGCACGCGACAGCCGAAATCGAAATTCGCCTCCTCAGTTCGCTGATTGCTGCCTGAACCGAGCCGGCGTTGATGGTCACGGAACTGCTGCTGATCGCACATGCAACTGCGAAAGCTGCTTCCCCAGCGCAAGCGCTGTTGTTTCACTGCATCTACCTCGAGAAGGCCGAGCTTGAACACGCCGCTCATGCCTGCGCTGATCAGCCGGTCCGCGCAGCACGGCCGAATGCCCTCATCGGGGAAATCATCGGCGGCGCTCCGTCAGGCGCTTTCGCTCAGGGCAACAGAAGCAGTCTGGCTCGCTCGCCGGCTAAGTGTGGTTGAGCGAAGGC
>JBOICE010000353.1:0-8206 GCA_050739815.1 Pseudomonas sp.
CGCACCGAGCGATGAGAACCTTGCCCTGGTCTACCTCTACCGTCCGCAAAGCGCCTGGGCCGATCAGGAGTTGGAGGCTCCGGGGCTGTTCCTCAACAATCAACTGATCGGTAGCCTGCCGAGTAACGGTTATCTGGTTCTCGAATTTGAAATCGCCAGTTATCAGTTGGAAATGCGCCGGCCACTCTTGGGTAGCTACTGGACGCTATTCGCCGACGGGCCCTTGGACTTCACCCGCATCGCCAGCTTCGCCTTGGAGGCGGAGGCCGGTGGCGTTAACTACCTGCGTTACGACGAGTTGAATCCCCCGCCGGCCAGCAGTGGCGCCCCGGGCGAGGGGGACGGGCCGTTGCAGCTGGTCGCGGACAGCCTGGCGCAAGGGGAAGTCAGCGCCACCCGCGAAGTACAGCCGTTCGCGCGGATTGCCGCGAGTGGCGAGCGCGTCCGAGCCCAGCGGGGCTTCTGGCGTAGCGTCGGCAAGGCGCTGGACAAGATCGGCATCTGATTCCTGTTCGTCGTGGGGCTGAGTCTGACTGCCCGATCATAGCAGTGCTGGCCTGCAACTCAGCAGGCTCCAGGGGTATGACCTGAAGTCATGCCTCTATGAGTTTTAATGGCTACGGCCGTTCGAAAGGCCGGTGATACAAAACATCGCAACCAGTCTCCGCTGGCAAAAACTCGCCAAAAACACCAATGAGCGGTTGCGATCATGCAAGACATCCACCTCCCGACCTGCCGGTTCGCCTTCCTGTCCCAGAACGCCCTGGTGTCCGGTCGATTCCTCGCTCATTGCTCTGACTCACACACGACTTTCTGCGCCGTCTGGTCGCTGGCCACCGATGGCCAACAGCAGGCAGCGCTTCGTCGTGGGCGACCGACTTTCAACTAACCCCCGATACATCCCCCTGCGAGGAGTACCCCCATGAAAGCGCTCGACCTCTACATCGGCGAAGGTTTTGAAGGCCCCGGCGTCAACGCCGCGCACATCAACATTTTGCTCGGCCCGCGCAACGGCCCGGCCGGACAGGCCTTCGCCAACAGCCTGGCTTCGCCGAGCCAGGGCCATTGCCCGTTCATGGTCATCGCCCAGCCGAATATCCCGGTGAAGCCGATGACCCTCTATGTGAACAAGGCCGAGATCAACGGTGATATACACGCCAACGCCACCTGGGGCGCGTCCCAGGCCGGCATCGCCAAGGCTGTCACCGAAGCCCTGCTCGATGGCACCTTGCCGGCGGAAGCCGAAGACGAGTGGGCCATCGTTACTGCCAACTGGGTCAACCCGGCCTGCGACGATCTCGATGCCGTCTACCTGAACAACTACAACGCCTGCCGCATCGCGATCCGCGCCGCCCTCACCGGCCTGCCCTCGCGTGCGCAACTGGCCGATGTGGTCAACCTGATCGCCAACCCCTTCTACACCCCGAAAGCCTGAGGTCGCCGCCATGCAATACGTCCGTCTGGGTAATTCCGGCCTGCAAGTCTCCAAGCTCTGCCTGGGCACCATGAACATGGGCACACCGGACTGGAAACCGTGGATATTCGATGAGAAGAAGAGCGAGCCGATCGTCAGGCATGCGCTGGATCAAGGGGTGAACTTCATCGATCTGGCCGACTTCTATTCGGCCGGCGTCGGCGAGGAAGTCGTCGGGCGCATTCTCAAGCGCCTGGTGCGCCGCGAGGAGGTGGTGGTGACGACCAAGGTCGGTTACGGCACCCGCCAGGGCATCAATGCCAGCGGCCATTCACGCAAGCACATCATGGACAGTATCGATGCCTCGTTGCAGCGCCTAGGCATGGATTACGTCGACATCTACATGCTGCATTTCTATGACGTGAACACCCCAGTGGAAGAGGTGATGGGCGCGCTGAACGACATCGTGCGCGCCGGCAAGGCTCGCTATATCGGCGTCTCGACCATGTTCACCGGGCAGCTGGCGAAGCTCCTCATGGCCTGCGAGCGCAACGGCTGGGTCAAGCCGATCAACATGCAGCTGCAGCTGAACTGCGCCTATCGCGAGGAAGAGCGCGAGATGATCCCGTTCTGCCGCGACCAGGGCCTCGGCGTCTCGGTGTTCAGCCCGCTGGCGCGCGGTCTGTTGACCGGCGATGTGCAGTCGACGCGCAATCAGACCGACTTCTTCACCCAGCAGATGTACAGCGATCAGGCCTCCTTCGATATCGCCCGCTCGGTGCAACGGGTCGCCCAGCGTCGCGGCGTGTCCAATGCGCAGGTCGCCCAGGCCTGGGTGCTCAACCATCCCGGGGTCGACTGCATGCTGGTTGGCGCCGACACCACCGAGCAGTTCGACAGCGCGCTGGCGGCCCTGGATACCCACCTGGATGCGGAAGAACTCTACGAGTTGGAGCGCAATTACACGCCCTGCGATGTGATCAACGATTACACCGCCGGCAAGCGCATCCTCCGTGTGCCCCGTCCGGCCCGCGAAGCCTTTAGCCTGACGGAGGCCGTGGTATGAGCGAATTATTGAGAAGCGGGCACTACATCGACGGCCAATGGCTGAGTGGCGGCCCGACCTACGCGGTGCGCAACCCGGCCAACGGTGATCTGATCGCCGAGGTGCAACGCGCTGGTGCCGAAGAAACCGAACTGGCTATCGCCGCAGCCAACCGCGCACTGCCGGCATGGCGCAAGCTGACGGCCAAGGAGCGTAGCGTGCGCCTGCGCCGTTGGAGCGAGCTGATGCTGGTCAACCAGCGCGAGTTGGCGACGCTGCTTAGCCGCGAGCAGGGCAAGCCGCTGGCCGAAGCGATGGGCGAAGTGGTCTATGCCGCCAGTTTCCTCGAGTGGTTTGGCGAAGAAGCCAAGCGTGTCTATGGCGACGTGATTCCCTCGCACAAAGCCGATGCGCGGATCATCGTGACCAAGGAAGCCATCGGTGTGGTGGCCGCCATCACGCCGTGGAACTTCCCCCTGGCGATGGTCACCCGCAAGGTCGGCCCGGCGCTGGCCGCCGGTTGCACCATGATCCTCAAGCCCTCGGAGGAAACCCCGCTGTCCGCCTTCGCACTCGCGGTGCTGGCCGAACAGGCGGGCATCCCGGCCGGCGTGTTCAATATCGTTTCCGGCGATGCGCTGGCCATCGGCGGCGCGCTGCAAGCCTCTTCCATAGTGCGCAAGCTGTCCTTTACCGGTTCGACCCGTACCGGCAAATTGCTGATGCGCCAGGCAGCGGACACGCTGAAAAAAGTCTCGTTGGAGTTGGGTGGCAACGCGCCATTTATCATTTTCGACGATGCCGATCTGGATGCAGCGGTGAAGGGCGCCATGGCCTCGAAGTTCCGCAACACCGGGCAAACCTGTGTGTGCGTGAATCGCTTCTTTATCCAGGACGGCGTGTTCGACGCCTTCACCGCCAAGCTGGTGGATGCCGTGCGCGCCATGCGCGTCGGTGCCGCACTGGAAGGCGAGAGCGAGCAAGGCCCGCTGATAAATGCAGCGGCGCTGGCCAAGGTCGAGCAGCACGTCGGCGATGCTCTGGAGAAGGGCGCCATATTGCTCTGCGGTGGCCGCCGTCATGCGCTGGGTGGCACTTTCTTCGAGCCGACCGTACTGACTGAGGCACGCGGGGACATGCTGATCGCCCAGGAAGAAACCTTCGGCCCGGTGGCTGCCTGCTTCCGCTTCAAGGATGAAGCCGAGGTGCTGGAACGTGCTAACGACACTCCGTTCGGCCTGTCCGCCTACTTCTACAGCCGCGATATCGGCCGCGTCTGGCGCATGGCCGAGGGCCTGGAAGCCGGGATGGTCGGGATTAACGAAGGGATCATCTCCACCGAGGTGGCGCCCTTCGGCGGGATCAAGGAATCCGGTCTCGGCCGCGAAGGCTCGAAGTACGGCATCGAGGACTACCTGGAGATCAAATACCTGCTGATGGGCGGCCTGTAGCGGCCGCTCCGGAAGGGGGCTGCCTGCCCTCGCAAGCTCAACCGCAACGAATGGAGAGGATTCGCAGGGATGCGACCCTCGCCACATCACTGTCCCATATCGCTCAAGCGAACAACAAGAAACGGGAGATGATCATGTCGGTAAACGCAGTCAAGCTGGACGACGTCCCGCTCGGAAAATTCCACATCAAGATCGCCGGCCTCACCTTCGGCGCCCACTTCACCGATGGCTATATCCTTGGTCTGATTGGTATCGCCTTCACCCTCCTCAACCCACAGATGCAACTCGATCCGCTCTGGCAGGGCCTGATCGGCAGCTCCGCACTGATCGGCCTGTTCCTCGGCAGCCTGTTCTTCGGCTGGGTTTCCGATTACATCGGGCGGCAAAAAATCTTCGTCGTCAGCTTCGTGCTGATCACTCTCGCCTCGGTGTTGCAGTTCTATGCCGAGACCGCGCTGCAACTCTTCCTGCTCAGGGTGCTGATCGGCATCGGGTTGGGCGGCGACTATAGCGTCGGACACACGTTGCTGGCGGAGTTTTCGCCGAGGAAACATCGCGGTGTGCTGCTCGGTTCGTTCAGCGTGATCTGGACCTTCGGCTACGTCGCCGCGACCTTCATCGGCACCGCCATGCTCGGCCTTGGCGATGATGCCTGGCGCTGGATGCTGGCGTCTTCGGCGATCCCGGCGGCGATCATTCTGCTCGCCCGTATCGGTACCCCGGAGTCACCGCGCTGGCTGATCAACCAGGGCCGTATCGAAGAGGCACGTGCCATCGTCAAGAAACACCTCGGCGCCCACGTGGAGCTGGATGACGAGCGCCCGGTGCAGAACCGCAACGGCTACGCCGTATTGTTCAGTCGCGAGTACCGCAAGCGCACCGCGTTCAACTGCCTGTTCTTCGTCTGCATCGTGATGCCGTACTTCGCCATCTACACCTTCCTGCCGTCGATCCTGCAGAAGATGGGGCTGGCCGAAGGCCTCGGTACCGAGATGATGCTCAACGCCCTGCTGATCGTCGGCGCGCTGGTGGGCATCTGGTGCACCATCAAGTTCTCCCGCCGCGGCTTCCTGATCAACTCCTTCATCATCCTTGCGGTATCGCTGTTCTTGTTGGCGGCATTGCCGAGTAGCGCGGTCTTCGCCGTGGTGGCACTGTTCGGCGTGTTCACCCTGGTGCTGTCGGCAGTGAGCAACCTGGTTGGCGTATTCCCGGCCGAAAGCTTCCCCACCGAGGTTCGTGCCAGCGGCATCGGCCTGGCCACGGCGGTCAGCCGCCTGGGTTCGGCGATGAGCACTTTCCTGCTGCCGGTTAGCGTGGCCGGCATCGGCCTCAATCCGACCATGGCCGTACTGGCGGGTATCCTGGTGTTCGGTGCGCTTATCTCTTGGGCCTGGGCGCCGGAAACCAAGGCGCTGTCGCTGAGCGATGCCAGCAAGGCAGGAAGCCCGGACAACAGCGCGGTTCCGGTGATACGCAAGGCCGCGTCCACGGTCTGAGTGAGGGGTAAACGGAGCAGGGGGCCTGGGCCCTCTGTTCGCATTTGTGGTGACCGGATTTTGGCGTCCGGGTCATGCGCTCAGGGATTGCTCATCAGGTTCAGCCAAGTGCTGAACAGCTCGACCTTCGACAGCCCGCGCTTGTCTGCCGGGATGTCCAGCCAGTAGCCGTAGGGGCCGACAACCTCCACCGGGGTGATCGGCAGCAGGCGGCCTTCGGCCAGCTCACGCTCGATCATCTGTCGATCGATCACCGCCAGCCCGCCGCCGGCCAAGGCGGTGTGGATAACCTGGTCAAGGGTGCTGAACTCCAGGCCCTGATCGGCCTCGATGTCGCTGCGGCCCATGGCTTCCAGCCAGTTCTCCCAGACCTTGAGGCGCTTGCCCTCGTGGAGGATGTGCAGCAACGGATGCTGGCTGAGGTCCGGCGCCTGCTGGTTGTCGAACAGCTCCGGGCTGGCGACGGCGATGTGCCGTTCCATCACCAGTAGCCGGCTGTCGCCGGTGGATGCCGCAGAAAGGCCGAAGCGGATGTGGCAGTCGGTTTCCGCCAGAGTTTCCGGGCTGGCCTGGTTGCTGACGCTCAGGCTGATGTCAGGGTAGCGCTGGCAGAAGGCTTTCAGCCGTGGCGACAGCCAGCGTGAGGCCCAGGTGGGCGGCGCGAGGATGCGCAGGCGCTGGCGCAGGTTAGGTACGCGCACGGCCTGCAGGGCGCGTTCGATATGGTCGAAAGCTTCCCCCAGATGCGGAGCGAGGCTGGTGCCGGCAGGGGTGAGGGAAAGGCCGCGTGGGGTGCGAACGAAGAGAGTGACACCGAGGTAGCCTTCGAGCTGCTTGATCTGACGGCTCACAGCTCCCTGGGTGACGTTCAGGATTTCCGCTGCCTGGCTGAAACTTCGGTGCCTGGCGACTTCCTCGAAGACTCTTAGGGTGTTCAGTGACGGCAGCTGGCGCATGGTCGATAAGCCCCGGTTTCGCTCCTGCGATTACGCCTTGCCTTTTGAAGTCGGGCCGCTGGTGTCGTCGAAGGGAGTCGGTTTTTTAGAGGTTTCGGCTGGTGCCGGCCCCAGTATCGGCAGGGGGCGCAACGCGCACATGTTACTGCATTGCCTGTCGAAAGGCCTTTCCAGATGAGGCCCCTGATGCTCCGAAAGCAGGTTTCTTGTAGTCACCGACTATTACTCCTCACCCCCTAGCACGGGAACAATTGACTACCCTTTGAAGCCTCGAAGGCATCCCCCTCAGAAACAAACAACATGGCTGCGAAAAGGATCTATTGCCGCGAGTGGCAAGCGCGTTCGTCCACAGCGAGGCTTCTGGCCTGGGGTGGGTAAGGCACTGGATAAAATCGGCATCTAACGCCCGGCAGGCCTGTTGCCAAGACAGGCTTTCAGCCGGCCACCGTGAGCTGAGGCAACTCGCACGAAGCTCTGGTCATCGTTGCCCAGGTGGGTAGAATGCGCGCCCCTTTTTCAGTCGCAGGAGCGCTCGATGAGCTTCAACTTGGCCAATAAACCCGGTGACACTCGCTCCTCCATCGAGGAACACAAGTCGCAGCTGTACGAGATGTGGCAGGCCAATCTGTCGCGCTCGAAGGTCGAAGCCGGGCGGATTCTGGGTGAAAAGGCCAAGAGAAAAGGTAAATGGGACGAGTGGATGCGCGCCCAGCTCGGCACGCTGTCGCCGCCTGAATACGCCAGCATGGTGCGCAGTGAACTCAAACGCTTGCTCGCTGCGCAAAAGTAAAGCGGCTGCAGTAGCTTCGCGCTAATACTCGCAGATTGGCTCTGGCCTAAGGCATCACGGCTGGCGGTTGCCCCCGTTCGTCGTGGAGGTGGCTGCAGTGGCGCGTTCAAAGCGGGCCGGTAGTACTAGCCTATTACCTGTCCGCTCAGGGCCGGTGGAACACTTCGTCGGCCCCCACAACCTTAGCCAGGAGAAGCCCGATGGCCGCGAAAACAATTCTGATGCTGGTCGGCGACTACGTCGAAGATTACGAAGTCATGGTGCCTTTCCAGGCTTTGCAGATGGTAGGCCATACCGTGCATGCGGTTTGCCCGGACAAGAAGGCCGGGCAGACGGTGCGCACCGCGATCCATGATTTTGAAGGAGACCAGACCTACAGCGAAAAGCCGGGGCATAACTTCGCCCTGAATTTCGACTTCGCCAAGGTCAAGGTGAAAGACTATGACGGCCTGGTCGTCCCCGGTGGTCGCTCGCCGGAGTACCTACGCTTGAACAAAAAAGTGCTGGAACTGGTGAAGGCCTTCGATAAGGCCAAAAAGCCGATTGCCTCGGTCTGCCATGGTGCGCAATTGCTGGCCGCGGCGGGCGTGCTCAAGGGTCGTGAGTGCAGCGCCTATCCGGCCTGCGCACCGGAAGTACGGCTGGCCGGTGGCGAGTATGTGGAGATTGCCGTGGATCACGCGCATGTCGAGGGTAACCTGGTGAGCGCTCCGGCCTGGCCGGCGCACCCGAACTGGCTGGCCGGCTTCCTGATGCTGCTGGGCACCAAGATCAGCCTCTAGGCCGCCTCTGTAGGAGCGGGCATTGCCCGCTCCACGAATACCGCAGCACACAGGACGTTCACCCTGTGCGAGCTCTACGTCAAAGCCGACCCGATTCTCTACGAGTCCCGCTCGCGCTCGTTGCGCATCTGCGGCGTGGTCACCCCCTGCGCTTGGAAAACCAGTTCTGGGACATCCTCACGGAAATCGCCGCAGCCGATGGCATGACCACCAATCAGTTGATCGGCAAGCTGTACGAGGAGGTCATGGACTATCGCGGGGAGGTGCTG
>JBOICE010000354.1:0-5299 GCA_050739815.1 Pseudomonas sp.
GTCCATCACACTCAAGATGGGCACCAAGGTCAAAAGCATCCGCCTGGTGGGCGGCGACCATGAGGTGGACTGCAAGATGGACGGCGGCAGCTTCATGTTGAAGGCCTGCTACCTGAAGAAGGTCTGAAGAACCAGTTTAAGCCGAACCGCGTCATTCGCGATCGACCAAGTTGGGCCCATTTCGGTCAGTCGGAGGCAGCCGGGAAATCAGGAAGCGTTGTGATTTGGATGACCACTTCTCGAAATATCGAGCTGGCGCTTTCGACTCAAGGCGGACGATCTGGCTTCTTGCGGCTACTTCTCAGCCAAGATGCTGGAGACGATTTGCTCGCGCACTGGAAGAGTGATATATGCGTCGACGTTGAGACAGTTCACGAGCAAACGCGTAAGTTGGATATAGCGAACAAGCGGCTCGAACACGCCGCCGCGGTTGTGGTTCAGCACGTACTGAACCAAACTGTCAACACGCTCACGCGCAGCGTCGAGCCCGATTCTGAGTGTCTGAATCGTCGCTACGTCTACCCGCTTAAGGCGTCCAAATTCATGTTGCATGTCTTCGACGAGCTCGCGACTCGCGTTAAGGACCGTGGTGTATTCGGGTTCTTCTTGCAGTCGCTCCAACACATGTGCGAGTGCAAGTGCGCGCCGCAAAGGCAGCGGAATTCCTGCGGTTGCGTGCACGAGCGCAGCATTCCGATTGAGGAAGTCTGCGATGTCAGGGTTGCCAACGGCTAGCTGCGTCAAGCGCTGCCGCATACGCAGAACAAACGTGTCGGCCTCGGCAAGAAGACCCGTTGCAAGGATGAACACTTCGCGCCAGCGTGGCTCAAGTGCGTGCTTGTCCACCAACTCGTTCGGGCCGTCACGATTAGTGTTCTCTGTCAGGGTGCGCGCGGCGAAGAACTCCTGAAAAGTGAGGTGTGAAAACGAGTAGATCCCTTTTGCGCGCTCAACAAGGATTCCGTGTTGAGCCTCAATTTCCTTCAACACCTCCCCGGCATCCACCTCGGGGTCGTTGCCTCCTGGTCCGCCTTTCAAGTTCGCCATGAAGGCGGCGATCTGCCGCTCCACCTCATCCTGGCGGATAAAGTACCTGCCTTCTTCGAAGGACTTTGTGGCAATGCGCCCGAGAAGCAGCTCCTTCTTTGCAAGCGACAGCTGCTGGTACGAGGTATTTCTCCGGACTGCACGCGACGTGTCCCACTTCTTAAGCAGCGCATCCAAGGCATCCTTGTACAGCTCCGCTCGATTGCTCGGGAAGGTCATGCCCTCGTCGAACGTCAAGCACATAAGCGTCAGCAATAGCGGCGTCTGGCACAGGTTCCGGATCGCCTTGTTCTTGTCGCGGGCTAGTTCCCCCAAACACATCTCGCCCTTCGCTGGGCTATCAGCGAACCACTGCTTGACGAACTGCCCGACCTGGTGCTGCTGGAAGTCGGCGAGTTCAACGTCGACAAACTGCTCGAATAGGTAGTTGTAGGCGGCCGTCCTGCAGCTGATGATGATCTTGATTTTGGGGTGCTTGTCGGAGAGGTCGCGGATCTCCTTCAGAGCTTGCGCTCGTCTAGCCGTATCGTTGATCTCGTCCAGAGCGTCCAATAGCAGTATTAGCGAGCCGCTTTCTAGTAGCCCGTCGACAAACGTGGTGGGTTCTTCGAACCCACACACTTTGAATTCTTCGTTTATGTAGTTGCGGATAGTGTTGTTGCCGTCGCTCCAGTCTTTCATTGGCACGAAGACTGGGACGCGGCGCTCCTTGAACCGCCCGTCCATGGCCGTCAGCGCGATCCACTTCAGAAAGGTCGTCTTGCCGCCGCCGGGCTTTCCGAGCAGGACCAGGCGCGGCTCTCGATCGACGACCTGTTGGCCCTCAATCGTCTCGGCGACGATGCCGAAGCCCGATCGGTCCTTGTTCAGCGTTTGCTCAAGCTCCTCGACCGTAGCGCGATGTTGAGCAGAAATCTTTCTGAGGATGTTGACGCGGACGAAGATGCTTCGGATCGGCATCGGACGGCTCATGCCGATGATCCGCATCGTGTTGTAGCGGCCCTCGATTCGTTCGCAGTAGCGCCTGGCCTCCAGACCAAACGGGTCGTGATCCCTGTATTTGTCTTGAATCCACTGCGGAACCTTCTTGGCCGATTTCCAGGCGCTGGCGAAGACCTCCTTGCCGACGGCGGTGCCGAGGTCGATCACGGCTTTGTCCGTGAATGGGTCACCGGTTAGGTTCATGTCTCCGCTCCCGTGGCTGCAATGCGCATACTGTAACGGACTGTGTACGTTGCCCCTGCGGCACCGGGCTGTACCTGCCAGTCGGCGCGTTCCGACGTGCCCTACGGTCCTGCCCGCTTGAGGAGGCCACGCATGCTGCTTAGGCGTTCTTGTTTTCAGCCCATGGCCCGGTGTGGTATGGCAGCTTCTGGCCAGGTCCGGCAGGTCGATCAGTCAACGCCACCGGCCGCTGTCCTCGCTGCATTGCGGCTATTCTTGAATTTCGAATGCCGAACTGTTGAGGGCCCTGAGCGGCTGCAGTCGGCCAGGACCAGATAGACGCAAGAACTGATAGATGCTATGTAGGACTTCTCAAACGAGACGGGTCGAGCTAAAAAAGTGGATTTCAAACTTCGTTGCAAAGGAGAACTGAAATGTCTATTACCCAAACCGTTCTACAAGGCAAGGATACGGCGAGCCAGGTCGAGCTGCACATGAGCTTCGAGCTCAGTGACAAGAAGTGGCAGCTGACACTCAGCGATGGCCGGCGCGGTCCGAGCCGATTCAGCGTGGACGCCGGAGACACCAGCGCAGTGGCGCAGTGTATCGACAAGGCACGGGAGCGCTGCAAGCTCGATGCGCAGGCCAAGGTGCATTCCTGCTACGAGGCCGGGCGCGATGGATGGTGGCTGCACCGTTGGTTAGTTGAGCAGGGCATCGACAATATCGTGGTTGACTCCTCCAGCATCGAAGTGAACCGGCACGCCAGGCGCGCCAAGACCGACCAACTCGATGGCGACAAGCTGCTGGCGATGCTGCTGCGCCACCGCGCGGGCGAGCGCGTGTGGTCGGTGCTGCATGAGCCTTCGGCTGAGGACGAAGACGCGCGGCGTACACACCGCGAGCTGGCACGACTGGCGAAGGAGCGCACTGCACACACGAATCGCATCGGCTCGCTGCTGGTACTGCACAACCTGCGCCCGCACATCATCATCGGCGGGCGCGACTGGGCGCACTGGTGGACCAAGCATTGCGAGCAGGTCCTACCGGCGTTGCGCGCCGAGATCGAGCGGGAGAGCGCACGCCTGGCACTGGTCAAGCAGCAGGTCTTGGCGCTGGAGGCCGCGCGGCGCCAGGAACTGGCCGCTGGCAAGCAGCCGCTGGTGGCGCAACTGGCCCAGCTGCGCGCCATCGGACCCCAGGGTGCCTGGATTCTGGTCAAGGAGTTGTTCGGCTGGCGACGTTTCTCTAACCGGCGCGAACTGGCGGGCTGCCTGGGGTTGGCCCCCACGCCCTACGCCAGCGGCAACAGCCAGATTGAGCAAGGCATCAGCAAGGCCGGCAACAAACGAGCGCGAGCCTTGCTGGTGGAGCTGTCGTGGAGCTGGCTGCGCCTGCAGCCTGACAGTGCCTTGAGCCAGTGGTTCAACCGACGCTTTGCATCAGGAGGCAAGCGCATGCGCCGGGTGGGCATCGTGGCACTGGCGCGACGACTGGCCATTGCGCTGTGGCGCTACCTCGAGCACGGTGAGATCCCGGCCGGGGCCGGGCTCAAGCCAACCGCTGCTTGAAGCCAAACAACCTGGATCCAACAAACGGCTTGGGCTGGAGCACTTCATCATGATCAAAGGTCGACGTGCCCGAAACGTCCGCGGGTCACTGCACAGTGACCGTTCTCAAAGAAGGGGCGCGTCGGTAATTAGGGTTTGCCAGCGCACTTTGTGCGCATGCTGCATTGGGTGCCGGGTGAATACACCCTGCACGGATAGAAGTTCGTTCCGTGCTTATCCGGTTAACGCCCAAAACCACTAGATGTAGTGGCGCGTGATTTCGTAGCGTAAAGCTCGGCATAGGTAGGCGCAGTGACATCACCTGCGATGCCAAGCAGTGAGCGGAAGGCATTGAATGGGTAAAAACGACGGTTAAAGCGGAAGGTGAACTCGTTGAGATATGCCTGTAGGTGCTGCGGGCTGACGCCGTGGTGGATACCGCGCAGCCAGGTTTTGAGATTGGAAAACACGAGATGAATGATGGGCAGATAAGTTTCGGCGACTTGCGCATCGCCCCGTTGCGCAACGGCGGTGTGGATATAGCTGCGCTTGGAAAGCCCGGCGTAGCCGCTCCAGTCGTCGGTGATGATGGCGGTCCCCGGCGCCACCGTGCTCTCGATGAACCCGCCAAGAGACTTTGCGCTTCGGTCAGGCAGCAGGGACAGCCGGACTCGACCGGCGAATCGTCCGGTCTTGCGTTTGTTGAGGCTGCTGCTGCGCTTGCGTTGACGCACTTCGACGGCACCGGCCACAAGCGCCATATCGTGAACGCCGCGTCCTTTGCCGCGCGTGCGGCCACCAATCCAGGTTTCATCGGCTTCGACGTGAACATCGGGACTCCCACCAATTCGGTCCTGGTCGGGACGCACCATTCCAACACGGAGTTTATGAAGAATTTGGAAAGCCGTTTCGTAGCGCGAAAGCCCGAGCTGTCGCTGAAACTGAACAGCCGAAATACCGGGCGTCTGACTAGCCACCAGGTAGGCCGCCCAGAACCATACGGAAAGCGGCGTGTGAGTACGCGCCATGACGGTGCCGGCAGTGAGGTAGGTGTTGTGCTGACAGAGGCGGCAGCGAAGAACGGTTGGGCGATTGGCAAATCGGTAAGGTTCGTCGATTCCCCCACAGCGCGAGCAAACGAATGCGCCACCCCAACGCGCGCGTTCGAGATAGGCCGCGCACGCAGCCTCATCCGGGAACAACTGCTGAAACTCGGGTAATGACCGCGGAAACTGCAAGTCATCCCGTTCGAGCACATCGAATGTCATGGTCACCCCAATTGATGCGATTGCCTCGTATGCTACCTATAGTGTCCTTGGGTGATAACCGGATAAGCACTGAATAGACATGATGCCCCTTGAAGCCAGGCAAATGGCACGCCCCTTGGGGGCATCGATATTAAGCCTTCAAGCCAGCTTGAGCTCAAGCAGGCGCATCATCCTGTCACAGGAGGGGACGCAGCGACTCACTGATCGCGCGGGCTGTGCTCGCCTTGTCCAGAATGAAGTCAATGAAGGTTCGCGCCGCGAGGGTCTGGT
>JBOICE010000355.1:0-2746 GCA_050739815.1 Pseudomonas sp.
CAAGGTGACGCCGCTGTTTACCAGCAGATTGCGATAGATGCTGTTCAAGCGTTGAATTTCACGATTCTTGTTGCTGATCAGCGTCGCCCAGTCAAAACTCGCCTCCCCCGGAGACCAGCCGAACCCCGTCGCTTGCTCGAAGTCTTCGGCGAAATGCGCCCCGTAGACCAGTAGCTTCTTCGGCACGCACCCCACATTCACGCAGGTGCCGCCCAGGTAGCGGCTTTCAGCCACTGCCACGCGAGCACCGAAGCCTGCCGCGAAGCGGGCCGCGCGCACGCCACCGGAACCAGCGCCAATCACGAAAAGGTCGAAGTCATAAGTCATCGGTAGTCTCCTAATCAGGTCGCAAGCATACCCCAATCGCCCTCCAGCGCAGCGCCTCGGCCTAAACTGAGAGCAATCCGTCACGAGGAGAAAAGTATGCGCCGCACGCTGACCCATCTCGCCCTACATGTTCCTGATCTGGATGCCTGCGTGCAGTTCTACAGCGAGTTCTGCGCAATGCGGGTAATCCATGAGCGCGCGAGCAAAGGCTCGCGCATTGTGTGGATGGCCGAGCCCGGCAAAGAACATGAGTTTATTTTCGTGATCATGCCTGGCGGTCAAGCACGGCACTTGGCCGAAGACGATTACAGCCACTTCGGCTTTGCAGTGGAAAGCCGCGAGCAGGTCGATGCGATTGCTGCGCAAGCGCAGGCTGCGGGCTGCCTGATTTGGGCGCCGCGTGAGGAGCCCTATCCGGTTGGCTACTACTGTGGCCTGCGCGACCCCGCCGGCAACTATGTCGAATTCAGCTATGGCCAACCACTCGGACCAGGCTCGGAAGCAATGCCGATCCCTTGATACACGGGTCACACGGAAACAAAAAAGCCACCCGAAGGTGGCTTTTTTGTTCAGCAAGCGGCTCGATTAGAAAGCCTTGCCGGTTTTGTAGAAGTTCTCGAAGCAGAAGTTGGTGGCCTCGATATAACCCTCGGCACCGCCGCAGTCAAAACGCTGGCCTTTGAATTTATAGGCCAGTACGCAACCATCCTGAGCCTGCTTCATCAAGGCGTCGGTAATCTGGATTTCGCCGCCTTTGCCCGGCTCGGTTTCTTCGATCAATTTGAAGATATCCGGAGTCAGGATGTAGCGTCCTATGATTGCCAGGTTGGACGGAGCATCCTCGGCTTTTGGCTTCTCGACCATGCTGTTCACACGGTAGATGTCGTCACGGATCATCTCGCCAGCGATCACGCCGTACTTGGAGACTTCATCCATCGGGACTTCTTGAATCGCCACGATCGAGCAACGGAACTGGTTGTACAGCTTGACCATCTGGGTCAGCACACCATCGCCTTCCAGGTTCACGCACAAGTCATCCGCCAACACCACGGCGAAGGGTTCATCACCGATCAGCGGGCGACCCGAGAGGATCGCGTGGCCCAAGCCTTTCATTTCCACCTGACGGGTGTAGGAAAAGCTGCACTCGTCGATCAAACGACGAATGCCTACAAGGTACTTCTCTTTGTCCGTGCCTTTGATCTGATGCTCGAGTTCGTAGCTGATGTCGAAATGGTCTTCCAACGCGCGCTTGCCACGGCCAGTCACAATCGAGATTTCCGACAAGCCCGCTTCAAGGGCTTCCTCAACGCCATACTGGATCAGCGGCTTGTTCACCACCGGCAGCATTTCCTTGGGCATGGCCTTTGTCGCTGGGAGGAAGCGAGTACCGTAACCGGCAGCCGGGAACAAGCATTTCTTGATCATGTGAGTCCTTGAAGGAGGGTCATACTTTTGTGCCGCGCAGTCTAATCACGCCGCACTCGCCTTACAATGGCCTGCCACTGGCCGACCAATGCCTCGATAGAGAAAACCTGGCGCGGATAGTTCCCGTGAGTCGCAGATATTGCGCCCATCGAACAACATCGGCATGTGCATCAGGCCTCGAACGCGCAAAAAGTCCAGCTGACGGAACTGCTTCCACTCCGTCACCAGCACCAGCGCATCGGCCCCGTCTGCTGCGGCATACGGTGACTCGCTCAAGCATAGCTGGCCACTGGCTTACGCCTGGAGATAGCGGGCAGCAACGCCGGCAATAGTCACGGGATCGCAAGCGTGCACCCGGCCAATATAGCTTCCAATAAAACCAGGCTGGGCGCCTCGCGCAGATCATCGGTGCCCGGTTTGAAAGCCAGCCCCCAGAGCGCCCCACCACCCGGCCTTGTAGATAGCCCGCAGAGTGCTCCTGCAACGACTGAAACAGGTCGCATCGCGCTTCTTGAGTTGCAGCGGTTGCAGCGAATACGGGGTGGCAAGCGTGCTGGGCACTCTGAATGAGCCCCGGAGCGTGAGGCAATCAGCGGCTATTGATCTCTACGCTGCGAGTGCCGGGCTGACGCTGGAACTCCCCGATGCCCGGGTACTCGATGCTCTGGATAACATTGCCCCGGGTTTGTGATGAGCCATTGCCCTGAACGCTTCGCTCATTCGTATAGCCACCGCTGGGCACACGATAACCGCCATAGTTGTCGTAGCTCTCATGGCGGCTTGAAGTACCGACACTGCCACTTGCACCTGGGCTTACGTAGATCCGCGTGATGGGCGCTGAGCGCTGCTCATCGACCTGCTCATAAACAAAGGCTGCCGAGGTGGAGAGCGCTGATAGCGCCAAAAGCACACTAATGAACTGGCTCATCTCGTTACCTCGCTAAGACCCTGTTCAGTCCACATCGTCACCCGCACCCTGCCTTATGCCAGCAAG
>JBOICE010000356.1:0-5023 GCA_050739815.1 Pseudomonas sp.
AGTTGCTCACAAAAATCATTGATGGCTTCCAGTCCGGTGAAGGAGCGCTCGATCTCCTCAAACAGCATGTCGGCCAAAGGCGTGGGCATCAGCCGTCCGCCGCGCCGGTCGAACAACGGGTAGCCGAGCCGATCTTCAGCTTCCCGCAACACGTTGCTGATGGCCGGCTGCGTTACAAACAGACGCGAGGCCGCGCCTGTCACAGAGCCTGTAAGTATCACGGCATGGATGGTCTCGATATGACGGAGGCTGAGTTTGCTGGCCATGGAGGGGTTAGAAGTGTGACGCGGCGCCGCCCGCGCTGAAAAGACCTAGGTTTTTGCGCTCAAGTATCTCACCCGCCTAGTCCGACACAGGGGGACAATGAAAGGCCTTGATGCTGGCTTCCTTAATGGCACCCCTTTTAAGGTCTTTGCTCCCGTGCCTGCTTGAGCACCCGAGCGGTGGAAGCGTGAGCTTGTGCCGCCGCACCATCGACATAGCTCTTTGGCTTGTTGTTCTTGGGGCCGCGCTTGTAGGTACTCACGCGCCTGGGCTCGATGCGCCGAACCAGCTCCAGCAGACGCTGGGCAATCATTGAGGGGGCGGCGCTGGCTGGCTTGTCGCTGGTGATTTCGCCGGCGCTGGTGGTGCCGGCCATTTTCATGCTTGAAATACTCGCGAGCTTGAGCCAGCTGCGTCGCATTGCGCGCGACGTTGACCTGTCCGGACCTGGGCTGGCACTGGGCAACCTCTTATTCATACCGCTTGGCGTTGCATTGCTTGCCTGGCTACCCGAAACCCCGCTGCGCCTTTTCATCAGTGCGCCCTTGATGGCCGCGGCGATCCTGCTGCGCAACGGACAGCATGCCGAGCTCGGGACCACACGAAGCCTGCGGTTTGCCGCCGGGCTGGCCTCCGGATTCATCACGGCGTGGCGGCGATCGGAGGAATCTCGCCGGCGGCGCTTTTAGGCGCTGCGCAGATGGCGCCCGCTACAGTGCGCGCCACGCTGATCGCCCTGCTGCTGTTCAGCGATCTGGCTGGCTTCGGGCATGCTCGCAGGCATAGGGTTCGGATGGCGTTCCTTCGTCAATGTTTCGCCGCTACTTTTCGTCGCTATGTCCTGAACCTGCTGATCCGGCTGGCGCAAACCAGAGACGGCCCATCTACTCCCGGGTAGATTGCCTTGAGCGGTGACAAGTTGCTGCCTGCCTGGAGCCATTTCTTTTGCGTCATGCTGCCGGCTGAATCGAACGGCAGCCAGGCCATTGAGCCCTTTGCACAATTTCATGCAAAGGACCCAAAATTGACGCGCCCTGCACCACCCGGGGCGGGCGGCGTCCTCAGTGGAGGACCAACTCAGAACTGCCGCACTGCTGCAAGCGAAGGGACTTTGGGCTCGCGTCCGATCAACCAGGCACATACCGCCGATACCGCACCCGCGAACACCACGTACAGACAAACTTGCCAGGGTTCACCGCCACCCGACTTAAGCAGCGCTGTTGCGATAATCGGCGTTATTCCCGACGCAAAGATGCCAGAGAATTGGTACACAAACGATATGCCGGTGTAGCGCACCTTGGCATCAAACAGGTCGCAAAAGAGAGCGGCCTCCGGTCCATAGACTGCGGCGTAAAGTATTCCAAATGGAACGACGATCGAGATCCAGATGAGCGTTACATTGCCCTCAGCGTGCGTCATCAGCCAGAAGGCAGGGAATGCGGACAGCGCGGTAATGATTGAGCCCCACATGAACACCCTGGTTCGGCCGATGCGGTCCGAGAGCCTGCCGAAGTAGGGAATGGTGGCGATCATGACCAGGGCCGAGATCATCACGCCAAGCAATGCATCAGTACGGCTTATCTTGACCGTGTTGGTCAGGTAGTTGATCGAGAAAACGCCGAATATATTGAAGAACACGCCGTCGATGTAGCGCGCACCCATTCCTTTCAGCACGTTGCCCGGATATCGCCGCATCATGTCGAGAAACGGAATGGCTGACTCGGCGTTGTGTGCCTTCACGGCGGCAAACTCGGGCGTCTCCTGCACGGACAGGCGGATGTACATTCCGACGGCGACCATCAGGCCCGAAAGCAGGAACGCGATGCGCCAGCCCCATGCCATGAACTGGGCCTCAGTGAGTGCCCATGACAGCAGCGCCACAACGCCTGATGCCAGGCACAGGCCGATGGCCAGGCCGATTTGCGGTATCGAAGCGTAGAAACCGCGTTTCTCCTTCGGCGCGTATTCGTAGGCCATCAGAACTGCGCCTCCCCATTCACCACCCAGTCCGATACCCTGCATCACACGCATGAGCAACAGGAATAACGGCGCCGCAATCCCGATCTGATCGTAAGTAGGAATCAGACCGATCAGGAAGGTGGCAACCCCCATGATCATCAGGGTGATGATCAGCATACTCTTGCGGCCCAGCTTGTCGCCGAAATGGCCAAAAACCACGCCGCCCAGTGGTCGGGTTAGGAAACCGACGGCGAACGTTGCGTACGCAAGCATCGTCGATACCGTGATATCTCCGGAGGGGAAATACAGCTTGTTGAATACGATACCGGCCGCTACGCCGTATAGAAAGAAGTCATACCACTCGAGGCTCGCACCCACGAGTGCCGAGATCACGACCTTGCGGATCGCCTTTTCGTCTTGCTTGCTCATAATATTTGTCTCCATTGTTGAAAACACCCGGTTGGGCGGCCTCTATTTCGCTCTTGCTGCGTTTTTCTTCGCATCCTCGCGAATCATGTCGGCAGCTTTTTCGGCGATCATGATGGCGGGTGCATTGGTATTTCCGGATACGATTTCGGGCATGATCGAACAGTCGACCACGCGCAGGCCGGTGATGCCATGCACTCGCAAGCGGGGATCGACCACTGCCATTGCATCAATTCCCATCTTGCAAGTGCTGGTCGGGTGGTAAATGCTCTGGCTGTAACGACGGGCGGCGTCGAGCAATTCCGCGTCTGACTGGAACTGTGCGCCCGGGACGAATTCCGAGACGACATGCGGAGCCATGGAGGGAGACTCGGCGATACGGCGAGCCACCTTGATACCGCCGATCACCACCGCATGGTCGCGCTCATCCGACAGATAGTTCGCGTAAATGGCCGGATAGACCAACGCATCGGGCGACCTGATCTCGACGTGGCCGCGGCTGTAGGGGCGCAATTGGCAGACCGACGACGTGAAGGCCGAGAACTTATGAGCACCTTCGCCCGGCTTGTCGGCACTGAGAGGCTGCATGTGGAACTGGATGTCAGGACGGGTGACGTTCGGTCCCGAACGGGTGAAGATGGTGACCTGACTGGCCGCCAGCGTCAGCGGCCCGGTGCGGTTAAATGCATACTGCATGCCGACCTTTAATTGACCGAGATAGCTATTGACCTCGTCGTTTAGCGTGCGCTCCCTGGTCTTGAAGACCAGACGCACTTGCAGGTGATCCTGCAGGTTCTGGCCGACACCTGGCAGGGCATGCACCACCGGCACCCCCACCTTGGCCAGCAGATCCGCCGGACCGACGCCCGAGCATTGCAGCAACTGCGGTGAACCGATGGCGCCAGCGGCCAGGATCACCTCGGCGCCAGCCTGTGCCTGATGGCGTTGTCCGTCCTGGACATACGCCACCCCGACGGCGCGCTTGCCTTCGAACAGCACACGGGTGGTCTGTGCCTTGGTCTTGACGGTCAGGTTGGGGCGCTTGAGGGCAGGCCGTAAAAAGCCGCGGGCCGTGCTCCAGCGAAAGCCCTTGTGGGCCGTCTGCTGAAAGTAGCCCACGCCCTCTTGCGTTGCTCCGTTGTAGTCTTCGTTGAAGGGGATGCCAATATCCATGGCGCCGGCAATGAAATGGTCCGCAATAGGGCGCCGCAACCTGAGATCAGAGACTTTCAGCAAGCCACCGACGCCGTGGTACTCGCTGGCCCCGCGCTCCTGATCCTCTGATTTCTTGAAGTAGGGCAGGACGTCGGTGTAGCTCCAGCCAGGATTTCCAAGTTCAACCCAGCGATCGTAATCCTCGCGTTGACCGCGCACATAGAGCAAGCCGTTGAGCGAGCTGGACCCCCCCAGAACCTTGCCCCTGGGCCATTGCAGTTGGCGATTGGCGGTACCTGGCTCGGGCTCGGTCTTGTAGCACCAGTCTACTTTGGGGTCATGCATGGTCTTGAAGTAGCCGACCGGGACGTGGATCCAGGGATTCCAGTCTTTGCCGCCGGCTTCCAGCAGCAGCACCCGGGTTCCAGGGTCTTCAGACAATCGGTTGGCAAGGACGCAACCCGCGGAGCCGGCGCCAACGACGATGTAGTCAAATTCTTTGGTCATACTTCTTACCTTGCCTATTCGGTTTGCCATGGCATTCCAGCCTCGGCATTCATTGTCTGTCCTTCAACAGAAGCATTTAAAATTAACGGATCGTTTAGTTCCATTTATGTTGATGAGTTATTGTTTATTGGAACGTATAGTTCCGTTATTAGAGGTTACCCTATGGCCGACACAAACACCTTGACTTCAGCTTCTTCAACGGGGTCTTCGGCCGAGCGCAGTTTGCGATTGCTGGCACGCCTAGCCAAAGAAGGCCGTGCCCTCTCACTGGCGGATCTGGCTGCCGACCTGGCCTTGCCTAAAGGCACGGCCCATCGTTTGTGCGCGCAGTTGCTGGAGACGGGATTTATCGCCCGTGACGTGAATGAACGTGATTTCATCGTCGGACCTGCGCTTCGCAAACTATCCTTCGACACCTTGAATCACGGCGCGGTACGGGGTTTACGCCATCAGGTGCTGTCGGAGCTGGTGGCCCAGATTGGCGAAACATGCAACATCACGACACTGGATGGTGCCTCCGTTCTATACCTGGACCGCGTGGAAGCACCTTGGCCATGGCGGCTCACGTTGGCCGTCGGCGAGCATGTGCCGCTGCATTGCACAGCCAGTGGCAAGCTGTTTTTGGCACTGGTGCCCCCCAAGCAACGAGATTTGCTTATTTCTCAACTGAGCTTGACGGCAATGACCGAAGCCACGATTACTTCCAAGACAG
>JBOICE010000357.1:0-20186 GCA_050739815.1 Pseudomonas sp.
GGGGGCGTCTTGACAGTATTGCCTGTGCTTCTCTAGGATTCCGCCCCAGGCGCCGATTTAAACAGCTACTTGCGGGGCGCCGAGCATCTTCCATGAAGGTTGCTCATAGAAGCCTTTCACCAGGGTTTCGAAATACCGCTAAAGCGCTGGTTCGGTGTCGCCTCTCACCGCTGCCTAGCGGAATTTTTGAGGCGGAGACACATCCGTATGAATTGCCCTAAACCCCTTTGCCCAAAACCTCTGGTTCGGCTATCCCCGATTACTTCTGGGTTGGTTCAACGCAACCCGAAAATCCTTCTCGGTGGCAATCACCAACCGACATTGCTGCGCTATCTCGACGGTTGGCCGAAGCGTTGGGATGGATCACGCACCTTTCTGATTCAATTTGCTCGCGATGACGAGTCGCTGGCGCGTTTTGCCACCGACAGTTTCGACCTGGCAGTGGTGCAGGCGCCAACTGCCGAGTGTTTGCAGGAACTTGTGAGGGAGCTGACGCGTGTGGCCCGACAGGGGCTGATCACTCGGCGCTAGGGATGCTCTGAATTAGCCTCGATTTTCCCCGCCCATGGGACGGGTCTGTTCAAAAAAACGGTCTGGTGAACAGCGGATAAGGTTACCCGACTCCCGCTTCGCCCTATTCGGGCGCTTCGCAGGAGAGTTTCCCTGCGTTACAGGCGCACCTCTCCCGCGCCGACCAGTAAGTGCCGACGCACTATCCACAGGTTTCGACAGGGCGACACTCTTGCTATGAAGTAAATTCGGAACTCTTTATTGAAGTGAAACTTTTAGAAGTCATTTAAATCACGTCGTCCAGATTGCCCTGTAAGGGGGATGGAGTCAGTTCAATAGGGCCCAGTGTATAAGCGGCCACACCGATCGCGATCAGTTTGGGTAGCCAAGGCGGCTGGGGATTACCGAGCGTCAGCTTCCGGCCGGAGTTATGCCGGCCTCGCTGTTTGCTCCGGCCGTCCGGCCTGAGCGAGGGAAAACTCCCTTGGATCCAGAACGGCAAAAGCCGGATCAGCAACTGATCCGGCTTTTTGTTGTGGTGCGTTGGCTGGCTCCCTAGGACGACAGCTTCCTCTCAGCTGCGCCCACACCGCAGCGCTTCATCAGCCAGTAGTAGGACAGCGCCGGCACGAGCAGGCCCACCACCCAGGCCAGGTCGATGCCGTCCAGGGCGTTGGCGATGGGGCCGACATAGAGGGTGGTGTTCATGAAGGGGACTTCCAGCAGGATGGCGAGCACGAAGCTGCCGCAGGCGACTGGGTTCACCCGGCCGTAGCGGCCGTTCATGTCGAAGATGTCCTTCACGCTGTATTCACCCTTCCTCAGGCAGTAGTAGTCGACCAGGTTGATCGCGGTCCAGGGGATGAGAAAGTAGCTCATGAAAAAGATGAAATTGAGGAAGAAGGCGATGAAGTTCTCCTGGCTTATGGTGCACAGCGCCGTGGCGATGACGCTGATCACCAGCATGAACATGCTCCTGACGCTCGGAGTCACGCGCAGGCGGGAGAAGGGTTCGATCACCGTGACCGTGGACATGAAGGCGCCGTAGAGGTTGAACACGTTGATCGCCACCTGGCCATAGACGATGAAGGCGAAGAGCAGCACCGCAGCGGCGCCGAACAGGTGCGCGAGGTGGCTGCCGACATTGTCCGAGAAGCCGGCGATGGCGACGCTGAGCATGGCGCCGAGGATCATCATCCAGGCCCCACCGGCCACGGTGCCGGCGTAGCTGTACCAGAACACCTGAGACATGGGGGTTTTGCTCGGCAGGTAGCGGGAGTAGTCCGCCACGTAGGGGGCATAGGAGAGCTGCCAGGTGACGGCGATGCTCACCGCCACCAGGAACTTCGCCAGCGAGAAGTCGGCCGGCGACCATTGCCCGTCGGGAATCGGCAGGCCCAGGGCGAGCAGCGTGGCGACCAGGAACACCAGGATGGAAAGGATCGACAGCAGCTTCTGCAGGCGGTGGATCAGCCGGTATCCATAGAGCGCCACCACGAAGCAGAGCGCGCCAATCAGGTAGATATTGGCATCGCCACCGAGTGGGCTGATCGACTCTATGGCCTGGGCGGCGAGCAGGGTGTTGCTGACGAAGAAGCCCAGGTAGATCAGCATCACGAACAGCAACGGCAGCACCGCGCCGATCACGCCGAACTGGGCGCGGCTCTGGATCATCTGCGGGATGCCCAGCTTCGGCCCCTGGGCCGAGTGCGAGGCCATGAAAATGGCGCCGATCAGCGAGCCGAGGATGATCGCCATGGCGCTCCAGAACAGGTTCAGGCCGATGACCACCGGCAGCATGCCCGAGGCGATGGTGGTGATATTCATATTGGCGCCGAACCAGATGAAGAACAGCGAGCCGGGTTTGCCGTAGCGCTCGTCTTCGGGGATGAAATCGATGCTGCGCTTTTCAACTTTCATTGTTCTGACTCCTGGGCCGGGCGCTGGGGGTGGAGGCTGGATTGCAGACGAGCGATGGTCTGGGCAAACTTTTCGGGTTGGTGGGCGAACAGATCTGGGGCTTCCGGCTTGCAGGAAACGCAGGCCTCACCGCGCAGGGCGCGGAGGTACTGCTCGCAGGAGAACAGCTCGATGGCATAGACCCAGTTGGCCATGATCAGCAGCGCGGAATAGTGGGCCGCGGCTGTCGTGGAAGTGCAGGCGTCGGCGATCAGGTCCACCCGATAACCCAGGGCGAAGGCATCGAATACCGTAGCCAGCACGCAGGCATCGGTGAGCACGCCGGACACTATGAGCCTGCTGACGCCCAAGCGCTTCAGCAGTGCGTCGAGTTCCGAGCGGTGGAAGCAGCTGTACCTGGACTTGTCGATGACCTGGTCGCCGGGCTGTGGCGCCAGGCGCTCGAGGATCTCCACTTGGCGGGTGCCGGAACAGTAGTTCGCCGGGCGCCCGGCACTGCCCAGCGGTTCGCCGAGAGGCAGTCCGGAAGCGTCGGCATTGTTGACATGCCGCGTGTAGATCAGGGGAATGCCGGCGGCGCGCGCGGCGTCGATCAGTGCGACGCTGTTGTCGATCACGGTCTCGAAATCCTGCAGGTGGAAGCCATCCTCCTGCTGCATGTCGATGACCAGGTAGGCGATATCGTTTCTCATGGGCAACTCTTGTTCTTGTGCGGAAAATGCTGGCAGCCCGCGCCTGGGCGCCATGCATGCACGGGCGCCAAGGCCGGGTGCTCGAGGGAGCCGACTGCCAGGTGGATTCAGCGGGGGAGTTGCTCAGGAAACGAGTGCCCAGAAGCCGTTCTGCTTGGCGGCGACGGAGGCGCGCAGGCGTTTCAGCTGAACGTGCGTGGGGGTCCACTTGCCCCGCAGGTAAGCCATTGCGGCTCCGGGCAGTGGTTGGGCGTTGTCGGGGAAGAGGCCGTCGTTCATGGGGGCAGTCGACCGTCGGTTGGGGAAGCGCGGCCGGATCGCCCGATCCAGCCGCGTGAAACGATAACTCAGTTGAACGCCGGAACCACCTGTTCGATGAAGAGCTCCAGGGATTTCTTCTTCTCGGCGTGGGGCAGGCTGTTGTCGGCCCAGAAGCTGAACTCGTCGACGCCCAGCTCCTGGTAGTGGCGAATGCGCGCTATGACTTCCTCGGGAGTGCCGATCATCACGTTCTTGTGGATGTTGTCCAGTTCGAACTCCGGACGCTCCTTGAACTTCTCCTCCGGGCTCGGCGCAAGGATGCCGTTGACCGGGGTTTCCTTGTTGCCGAACCAGGCATCGAAGGTCCGGTAGAAACGCGAAATGGCTGCGGCGCCGACCTTCCAACCGTCGGGGTCGTCGACGCTGTGGACGTGGGTGTGGCGCAGCACCATGAGTTGCGGGCGCGGCACATCCGGGTTGTTGGCCAGGGCGGCCTCAAACTTGTTCTTCAGGTCGACCACTTCCTCGTCGCCCTTCATCAGCGGGGTGACCATCACGTTGCAGCCGTGCTTGACCGCGAAGTTGTGTGAGTCGGGGTCGCGCGCGGCGATCCAGATCGGCGGGCAGGGCTGCTGGATCGGCCTGGGCGAGGAGGTCGCGGTGGGGAATTTCCAGATCTCGCCATCGTGGGCGTAATCGCCCTGCCAGAGTTTCTGCACCACCGGAACCATCTCGCGCAGGTGCTGGCCGCCGGAGGAGGCCGGCATGCCGCCGGCCATGCGGTCGAACTCGTACTGGTAGGCGCCGCGGGCCAGGCCGACTTCCATGCGACCGTTGCTGATCACATCGAGCAGGGCGCATTCGCCGGCCACGCGGATGGGGTGCCAGAAGGGCGCGATGATGGTGCCGGCGCCCAGACGGATCTTCGTGGTGCGCGCGGCCAGGTAGGCCAGCAGCGGCATCGGGCTCGGCGAGATGGTGTACTCCATGGCGTGGTGCTCGCCGATCCACACGGTGCTGAAGCCGCCGGCCTCGGCCATCAGGGTCAGTTCGGTGAGCTCTTCGAAAAGCTGGCGGTGGCTGACCTGCTCGTCGTAGCGCTCCATGTGCACGAACAAAGAGAATTTCATGTTGCTTACCTCGAACCTTGTGTTCGGCCATGGGCCGGCCGGATGCTGTGAAGCGCGCAGTGCGCTACGTCGGTGGTGATTCCGCTGCGTCAGGCCGACGCCCCGTACATGGCTGGGCGGATCGTTGTATTGCGGTATACCATAATACGAATTTTCTGCAAAATCTTTCTGCCCGGCGCGCAGGCCTTCGGCTCAGGCGAACGCCTGCAGGGCGCCCATCTTGCCGCGGCAGTAGATCATCGGGACTCCTTGCTGCTGCGGCACTATCAGGTTCTTCACCGCGCCGACCAGGATGGCGTGGTCGCCACCTTCGTATTCGCGCCATAGCTCGCACTCGATGATGGCGGTGGCGTTGCTCAGCAGGGGGTTGCCCAGTTCGCTGAGGGTCCAGTCGATGCCCTGGGCCTTGTCCTTGCCCTTGCGGGCGAAGGCATAGGCCTCGCTCTGCTGCTCGGCGGAGAGCAGGTGGATGGCGAAACGCTTGTTCTTGATCAGCACAGGATAGGAGTCGGAGCTGTAGTTGGGGCAGAACAGCACCAGGGCCGGGTCCATCGACAGGGAGCTGAATGCGCTGGCGGTCATGCCGACTATCTCGCCGTCATCGTCCAGGGTAGTGATCACGGTGACGCCGGAAGGAAAGGAGCCCATGACTTGTTTGTAGGCATTTGCGTCGATCATTTCGAATACCTCTGGAGAGCCTGGCCGCGGCGGGCAGCGCATTTCTTGTTGGGGGAGTAATCACTTATTTGTGTCTGATGGTATACCGTAATATTGGTATTGCAAGCGCTATTTTCAGGCACGTGGAAATCTGTCGACGAACGTGCCGGATCTGGCTTGAGCCCAGGAGTCACGGGCCATGCAGTCGACAAAAGAAAACCCCTTGCCTCCGGGACGAAGGACAAGGGGTTAAAGGGGAAGGGGATGTCAGTGGGCGCCGGCGGCCTTGCTCAGGTCGCTCTCGTTCCACTCGCTGTAGACGCAGGCATCGGCAGCCGCCCAGCGCACGCGGATCTGCTCGCCCGCTTGCAGCGGCAGCAGGCCGCTGGACAGCGCCTTCACGGTCAGCGCCGTGCCGCCTGCGGTCACCGCGTTGTAGGTCAGGCTTTCACCGAGGAACACCACTTCGGCCACCTTGGCGCCGATCTCGTTCCAGCCGGGGGCCAGCGGCAGACGGGCAACCTGGTCCAGGGTCAGGGCTTCGGCCTTCTCCGGACGCACCATCAGCAGCAGATCCTGGCCGCTGTGCAGGCCGGCGGTCGGGCGGATGGCCAGGGGCTGGCTCTCGAACTGCGCGGCGGCGTTGCCCTGAGCCTTGACCTTGAGGAAGTTGGAGTTGCCGAGGAAGGAGGCGACGAAGGCGTTCGGCGGGTTCTGGTAGAGGTCGTAGCCGCTGCCCAGACCGACTATCTTGCCGTGGCTGAAAATGGCGATGCGCTGCGACAGGCGCATGGCCTCCTCCTGGTCGTGGGTCACGTAGACGATGGTGATGCCGAGGCGACGGTGCAGGTGGCGCAGCTCGTCCTGCAGGTCCTCGCGCAGCTTCTTGTCGAGCGCGCCGAGCGGCTCGTCCATCAGCAGGATGCGCGGTTCGTAGACCAGCGCCCGGGCGATCGCCACGCGCTGCTGCTGGCCGCCGGAGAGCTGGGCGGGGCGGCGATGGGCGAACTTGTCCAGCTGCACCAGTTTGAGCATGGCCTCGACCCGGCGCTCGCATTCCCCGGCATCGCGCTTGCGGATGGCCAGGGGGAAGCCGATGTTGTCGCGCACGTTGAGGTGCGGGAACAGCGAGTAGCGCTGGAACACCATGCCGATGTCGCGCTTGTGCGGCGGCACGTTGACCAGGGATTTGCCGTCCACCAGGATCTCCCCGGAGCTGGGCGTCTCGAAGCCGGCCAGCATCGACAGCGTGGTGCTCTTGCCGGAGCCGCTGGAACCGAGGAAGGTGAGGAACTCGCCGTCCTGGACGTCCAGCGAGATGTTGTCCACGGCGGCGAAGTCGCCGTAGTACTTGTTCAGGTTGCGCAGGCTGACTAGGGTCTTGCGGTCTTGCTGGGCGGGGTCTTTGATCACGGCACTCATGTCGTTCTCCTCGGCGCTCAGGCGCTGATTTCATTGCGCCGGCGCAGCGCGGCGGCGATCACCATTACCAGTACGGACAGGCCGATCAGCAGCGTCGAGGCGACGGCGATCACCGGGGTCAGGTCCTGGCGCAGGGTGGTCCACATTTTTACCGGTAGGGTCTGCATGGTCGGGCTGGCCATCATCACGCTGAGCACCACCTCGTCCCAGGAAACCAGGAAGGCGAACAGCGCGCCGGCCACCATGCCCGGGCGGATCGCCGGGAAGGTCACCTTGAACACCGCCTGCAGGCGCGAAGCGCCGCAGATCACCGCGGCATCCTCGATCGACTGGTCGAACAGCTTCAGCGAGTTGATGATCGAGATGATGGTGAACGGCAGCGCGACTATCACGTGGCTGACCACGAAGGAGAACAGCGTGCCGGTGTAGCCGAGCTTGAGGAACAGCGCGTAGACCGCCACGGCGATGATCACCAGCGGCACTATCATCGGCAGGGTGAACAGGCCGTAGAGCAGCTCCCGTCCGGGGAACTTGCCGCGCACCAGGGCGAAGGCGGTCGGCAGGCCCAGGGCCACGGCGCAGCAGGTGGTCAGCACGGCGACCTTGAGGCTGGTCAGCGCGGCGTCCATCCAGTCCGCATTGTTGAAGAACTGCTCATACCACTTCAGGGTCCAGCCCGGTGGCGGGAACACCAGCCACTGCGAGGAGCCGAACGACAGCAGCACGATGAACAGGATCGGCAGCAGCAGGAACAGGGCGATCAGGCCGGTGGTGAGGTACAGGCCGAGGCGCAGGCGCGGGCCCAGGGCATTGGGTGTCAGCAACATGATGGCTTACCTCGCATTGCTGGCGCCGACCGGCGATTCCGGCTGGAGCTTCAGGTAGAAGTAGAACAGCACCAGGGTGATCAGGATCAGCAGCGCGGCGGCGGCGCTGGCCAGGCCCCAGTTGAGGAAGGACTGCACCTGCTGGACGATGAATTCCGGCAGCATCATGTTCTGCGCGCCGCCCAGCAGCGCCGGGGTGACGTAGTAGCCCAGGGACATGACGAAGACCATCAGCCCGCCGGAGAACAGCCCCGGCCGGCACAGCGGCAGGAATACCCGGTGGAAGTTGGTCCAGGGGCTGGCGCCGCAGATCGAGCCGGCCTGCAGCACCATGGGGTCTATGGCCTGCATGGTGGCCTGCAGCGGCAGGACGATGAAGGGGATCATGATGTAGCTCATGCCGATCACCACCCCGGTGAGGTTGTGCACCATCTCCAGCGGCTGATCGATGATCCCCAGGGCCATCAGCACCTTGTTGATCGCCCCGGAGGCCTGCAGCAGCACCAGCCAGGAGTAGGTGCGCGCCAGCAGGCTGGTCCACATCGACAGCAGGACTATGTTTAGCAGCCAGCGGCCCCAGCTGCGTGGCACCAGGGTGATCGCCCAGGCCAGGGGGAAGCCCAGCAGCAGGCTGATCAGCGTGACCAGGCCAGCCACGGCGAAGGTGTTGAACAGCACGCGGGCGTAGGCCGAGTTGGCGAACAACTGTTCGTAGTTGGCCAGCCCCGGGCTCGGTTCCAGCACGCCGCGCAGCAGTAGGCCGATCAGCGGGGCGAGGAAGAACAGGCCGAGGAACAGCAGGGCTGGGATCAGGTTGGAAGCGCCACGCCAGCGCAGTGAGGCCTGGTTGTCTTGCTTCATCGTTGCAGCCTTGCTCTTCGCCGTGCCGGCGGCGCGAGATGCACCACCGGCGGCCTGGGCCGATTGACTGGACTGGACGGCAGCCGTCTTCATTTGACCAGCCACTCGTTCCAGCGGGTGGCGATGGCCGCACCGTTCTTGGCCCAGTACGCGTAGTCGAGGGTGATCTGATCCTTAGCGTAGGCAGTCGGCAGGTTCGGGGCGAGCTCGGACTTCAGCTGCCCGACGCTGTCGAGGTTGACCGGGGCGTAGGCGGTGAGGTTGGCGAACTCGGCCTGGCCCTTGGCGCTGCTGGCGTTGGCCAGGAACTTCATGGCCGCCGCCTTGTTCTTGGAACCCTTGGGGATGACCAGGAAATCCGCCATGACCAGGTTCTGCTTCCAGCTCACGCCGACCGGCGCGCCGTCCTGCTGCAGGGCGTAGACCCGACCATTCCAGAACTGGCCGAGGCTGGCTTCGCCGGAGGCCAACAGTTGCTGGGACTGGGCGCCGCCGCCCCACCAGACGATGTCGCTCTTGATGCTGTCGAGTTTCTTGAAGGCGCGGTCGAGGTCCAGCGGATAGAGCTTGTCGGCCGGCACGCCGTCGGCGAGCAGGGCCAGCTCCAGCACGCCCGGACTCGGCCATTTGTACAGCGCGCGCTTGCCCGGGTAGTTCGCGGTGTCGAACAGCGCGGTCCAGTCCTGCGGGGCCTTGCCGCCGAGCTTGCCCTGGTTGTAGCCGAGCACGAAGGAGAAATAGAAGGAGCCGACGCCGTGGTCGGAGACGAAGCGCGGGTCGATCTTGTCGCGCTGGATCACGCCGAAGTCCAGCGGTTCGAGCAGGCCTTCGCTGGCGGCGCGCAGGGCGAAATCGGCTTCGACATCGACCACGTCCCACTGCACGTTGCCGCTCTCGACCATGGCCTTGAGCTTGCCGTAGTCGGTCGGGCCGTCCTGCACCACGCGAATGCCGCTGGCCTCGGCGAAGGGCTCGGCCCAGGCCTGCTTCTGCGCATCCTGGGTGGTGCCGCCCCAGCTGACGAAGCTCAGGCTGTCAGCCGCGAGAGTCGTATTGGCGCCTGCAACCAGGGCCAGGGCAGCGAGAGTGGCGGTCACTCGGGTTCTCTGCAACATGCTGTATTCCTCGATTTTGTAATTGTTGTCGAGCCGCAACGCATGAAAGTAAAGCTGGGTTGTGTGGCTCGGGGTCTGCCAACGTGCCTAGACCGTCCTCTGTGGCTGGCCGCCAAGGGCCAGGTTCCTGCGCGGGCCTCCATTCCCCGCGGACGGACTTGCGGGCAAGTCCAAGGTCTATGGAATGTCATATTATGGTATTCCAAAATATCTGCAAGCCTTTCGTGACTCATTGGTCGTGTGCGATGGGCTGATCCGACTGGTGGTAGTTGCCATACCGGGACGCGGCAGGGCAGGCACCAGGCGAGCCGCTGCCGGAAGGGCTAAGGGGAAAGGGCACGCAGAGGCAGGACGCGAGCAGGGCAGCGGCAGGAGGGCGCGCGCCCCTGCCTGCGGCCTTTAGGCGGTGAAGGGGAGGCTTTCCACCACTTCCAGGTCATAGCCGGTCAGACCGGCGTATTTCAGCGGCGGGCCGAGGTGGTGCAGCTTGCCCACGCCTATGTCCTGGAGGATCTGCGCGCCGGTGCCGACCTCGGAATAGATGCGCGACTGCGAGCGGCTGAACTGTCGGCGCGGCTGGGTCAGCTGCGGCACCCGTTCCAGCAGGGCTTGGGAGGACTCGTTGTTGGCCAGCACCACGACCACCCCCCGGCCTTCCTCGGCGACCCGCTGCAGCGCGGCCCAGAGCGTCCAGTTCTTCGGCCCGGTATATTCGGCGCCGACCAGGTCGCGCAGCGGGTCGATGACGTGCACGCGCACCAGGGTCGGCTCCTCGCGCCTGATTTCGCCCATCACCATGGCCATGTGCACGCCGCCTTCGATGCGGTCCTCATAGGTGATCAGGCGGAAGTCGCCATGCACCGTGGGCAGCTCGCGTTCGCCGATGCGGGTGATCGTGTGCTCGGTGCTCAGGCGATAGTGGATCAGGTCGGCGATGGTGCCGATCTTGATCCCGTGCCGCGTGGCGAAGGCTTCCAGGTCCGGCCGACGGGCCATGCTGCCGTCATCGTTCATCACCTCGACTATCACCGCCGCGGGGCTGAAGCCGGCCAGGCGCGCCAGGTCGCAGCCGGCCTCGGTGTGCCCGGCGCGGGTCAGCACGCCGCCTTCCTTGGCGCGCAGGGGGAAGATGTGGCCAGGCTGCACCAGGTCTTCGGCCGTTGCGTTCGGGGCCACGGCCGCCAGCACGGTGCGCGCCCGGTCGGCCGCGGAGATGCCGGTGGTGACGCCGCTGGCGGCCTCGATGGACACGGTGAAGGCGGTGGCGAAGGCGCTGCCGTTGCTCGGCACCATCTGCTCCAGGCCGAGGCGCTGGCAGTGTTCGTCGGTCAGGGTCAGGCAGATCAGGCCGCGCGCTTCGCGGGCCATGAAGTTGATCGCTTCCGGCGTACAGATTTCCGCCGCCAGCAGCAGGTCGCCCTCGTTCTCCCGGTCCTCGTCGTCGACCAGGAGGACCATCTTGCCCTGGCGGAAGTCTTCGATGATTTCTTCGATGCGGTTGAACGACATGCTGGAGCTCTCGGGTTGGGCGATTTGTGGAGGTATCATGACCGATTTATGGTATACCATAATACCAATTATGTCGGAACAACGAGGTACCCATGAAGGCTTATTGGATCGCACACGTCGATGTGACGGACCCTGTTCAGTATGGTGAATACACCAACCGGGCGCCGGCGGCGTTCGCCCAGTACGGCGGCAAGTTGCTGGCGCGGGGAGGGCGCTCCGAAGCGCTGGAGGGCCGGGCCACGCCGCAGCGCAGCGTGGTGATCGAGTTCACCTCCTACGAGCAGGCGCTGGCCTGCTACCGTTCGCCGGAGTACCAGGAGGCCTGCCGGCACCGCCAGGGGGCGGCGCGGGCGGAGGTGATCATAGTCGAGGGCTTCGAGCCCTGATCTTCGGCTCGAAGCAGGAGCGAGTTCTGCTCGCGAAAGCTCTTCAGGCCAGAGCATCGCGGGCAAGCCTGCTCCTGCGGGGATGCTGGGCTTCGGCCCAGGCGCTCAACGATTGCCATGGTTATGGGTGGGCCAAGGCCCACCCTACGGATGTTGCACGGATGAGCTCCCCTCGCCCTTCAGGGAGAGGGGCTGGGGGAGAGGGCAGGCGGGGTCCGGTTCAGCGAATAAAGTGGATCTTGCCGCTGTCGTCGTTGCCCATGTAGATGCCGTAGACCCCGGCCTGGCGCTCCTCGATATAGCGTTCGAGGATCTGCCGGATGGCCGGGTAGTAGATGCTCTCCCAAGGAATCTCCTCGGGGGCGAAGAAACGGTAGTCGAGGGTCTCGGGGCCGAACTGGCCGGTCACTTCCAGCGCCACGGCGCGGAAGATGATGTAGACCTCGCTGATCTTCGGCACGCTGAAGATCGAGTAGGGCGAGACTATCTCCGCGCGCACGCCGCTTTCTTCCCAGACCTCGCGCAGGGCGGCCTGCTCGGTGGTCTCGCCGTTTTCCATGAAGCCGGCCGGCAGGGTCCAGGTGCCGGGGCGCGGCGGGATGGCGCGCTGGCAGAGCAGGTACTTGCCGTCCTGCTCGATGATGCAGCCGGCGATGATCTTCGGATTCTCGTAATGAATGTAACCGCAGCCCGCGCAGACCAGCCGCTGGTGCGTGTCCCCCGGCGGGTGCCGGCGACTCAGGTCACCGGCACCGCAGCGGGGACAGAAACGTGGGCTGGGCATGGCGTCAGCGGCCTATGCGCGGCTCTTTGAGGGCGATCGGCGTGGCGATCTCGCGCACCTTGCCGGCCTCGTCCTGCTTGGACTTCAGGTAGTCCAGGGCGACTTTGGCGGCGGCGCGCACGTGGTCCACCGAGGCCTGGTGCGCGGCCAGCGGGTCGCCGCTCTTGATCGCCTCGACTATGCGTTCCATTTCCTGGTTGCTCGCCCCGCGGCGGTTGGCCTGGGACACCGAGGTGGCGCGCAGGTAGCTGATGCGCGCCTGCAGCTGGCGCAGCTGGGTGGCGGCGATGTGGTTGCCGGAGCCCTCCAGCAGCACGTCGTAGAAGCCCTGGACCGAGTCGAGCACCTGCTGAAGTTCGCCTTCCTCGAGGGCCTTGCGGTTCTCCGCGAGGGCCTTCTCCAGGGCGCGGATGTCCTTGGCCTTGGCATTCAGGGTGAACAGCTGGACGATCAGGCCTTCGAGCACGCAGCGCAGCTCGTAGATATCGCAGGCGTCTTCCAGGGTGATGATGGCCACGCGCGGGCCCTTGGCGTCGGCGAATTCCACCAGCCCTTCGGACTCCAGGTGGCGCAGTGCCTCGCGTACCGAGGTGCGGCTGACACCCAGACGGTCGCAGAGATCGCGCTCCACCAGGCGATCACCCGGCAGCAGTTGGAAATTCATGATGGCGCTACGCAGTTTGTCTAGCACGATCTCGCGCAGGGTGACGGGGTTGCGATTGACCTTGAAGCTGTCGTCGAGAGGCAAGCGTTTCATGGGGTCCGCTCTGGTTATGGCTGTCCGTAGGAAAAAGCAAAAGAGCACCTAGATCGCAGGATCATGGGTACTCCGGTCGTTTCGTCGTGCCAGCAGTCAACTCTGGGCATCCGCATCCGCATCCGCGAAGGCCTCGCGCGCGATGCGGAAACTATCGACGGCCGCAGGGACACCGCAGTAGATGCCGACCTGAAGCAGGATTTCGCGTATCTGCTCACGGCTCAGGCCGTTACGCAAGGCGCCACGAATATGCAGCTTCAATTCATGGGGCCGGTTAAGTGCCGAAATCATCGCCAAGTTTATCATGCTGCGTTCTGGCAGCGATAAACCCTCCCGGCCCCAGACGTGGCCCCAGCAGTACTCGGTGACCAGTTCCTGCAGTGGGCGGCTGAAGTCGTCGGCATTCTCGATCGACTTGTTCACATAGGCCTCGCCCAGCACCTGGGTGCGGATCGCCAGGCCCCTGGCGTACTTCTCATTGCTCATGGGTGGCTCCTTCGGCGGTTCACAGCCCGCCCATCAGGGTGTATTTGATTTCCAGGTAGTCCTCGATGCCGTATTTGGAACCCTCGCGGCCGAGGCCGGAGGACTTGATCCCACCGAAGGGTGCCACCTCGGTGGAAATCAGCCCCTCGTTGATGCCGACCATGCCGTACTCCAGCGCCTCGCTCATGCGCCAGGCGCGGCCCAGGTCACGGGTGTAGCAGTAGGCGGCGAGGCCGAACTCGGTGTCGTTGGCCAGGCGCACGGCATCGCACTCGCTGGCGAAGCGGAACACCGCCGCCAGCGGGCCGAAGGTCTCTTCGCGGGCGACCTTCATCTCCAGGCTCAGGTCGGCGAGCACCGTGGGCTGGAAGAAGCCGTGGCCCAGGGCGTGGCGTTCGCCGCCGCAGTGCAGCTTTGCGCCTTTGGCCAAGGCGTCCTGCACATGCTCCTCGACCTTGGCCACGGCGCGCTGGTTGATCAGCGGGCCCTGGGTGACGCCGGCGTCGAAACCGTTGCCGACCTTGAGTTCGCGCACGCGCTCGCTGAGGCGGGCGACGAAGGCATCGTGGATGCCGTCCTGCACCAGGAAGCGGTTGACGCACACGCAGGTCTGCCCGGCGTTGCGGTACTTGGCCACCAGGGCGCCGTTCACGGCGCGCTCCAGGTCGGCGTCGTCGAAGACGATGAAGGGCGCGTTGCCGCCCAGCTCCAGGGAGACCTTCTTCAGGGTGCTGGCGCACTGCGCCATGAGCAGCTTGCCGATGGCGGTGGAGCCGGTGAAGGACAGCTTGCGCACCGCAGCACTGCCGGTCAGCTCGCCGCCTATGGCCACCGCGTCGCCGGTGATGACGTTGAAAATGCCCGGCGGGATGCCCGCCTGTTCCGCCAGCGCGGCCATGGCCAGGGCGGAGAAGGGGGTTTCCGGCGCCGGCTTGACGATGCACGGGCAACCGGCGGCCAGCGCCGGCCCGGCCTTGCGGGTGATCATCGCGGCGGGGAAGTTCCACGGGGTGATGGCCGCCACCACGCCGATCGGCTCCTTGCTCACGACTATGCGCGCATCGCTCTTGTGGCTGGGAATGGTGTCGCCGTAGATGCGCTTGGCCTCCTCGGCGAACCACTCGATGAAACTGGCGGCGTAGAGAATCTCTCCCCTGGCTTCGGCGAGCGGCTTGCCCTGTTCCAGGGTGAGGATCTCGGCCAGGGCCTCGGCGTGCTCCAGCATCAGCGCGTGCCAGCGCTTGAGCGCGGCACTGCGCTCCTTGGCCGTGCGTGCGCGCCAGGCCGGCCAGGCCGCGCTGGCGGCGGCTATGGCCTGGCGGGCTTCGGTCGCGCCCATGTTCGGCACCCGGCCGATGACGGCGCCGGTGGCCGGGTTGTGGATCTCCTGGGTCGATCCGTTCTGGGCGTCGCGCCATTGGCCATCGATGAAGGCCCGCTGGCGGAACAGTTGCGAGGCTGCTGGGGTCATGCCGGCTCCGGGGAAGAAAAAAGGGCCGCTACCGAGGGGGTGGCGCGCGGCCCAAAAATGGCCAGGCAGTGGGAAAACTACTGCGCTCGGTTATACGGCGTTAAAAACAGGCTCAAAATGCTCATTTACAGCTCGTAAACTGCGCTTTTTCGCCTGTTTTTGCCTTGTCTAACCTTCGCTCGTGACGTTTTCACACAACCTGGGTCTGTCAGGCGATGTCGGGCAGGGCGCCGAGCTTGCCGCGGTGGTAGATCATCGGCGTCACTTCCAGCTCGGGCAGGATCAGGTTCTTCACCGCACCGACCAGGATGGCGTGGTCGCCGCCGTCGTACTCGCGCCACAGTTCGCATTCTATGATCGCCGTGGCCTTACTCAGCAGCGGGTTGCCCCGTTCGCTGAGGTGCCACTCGATGCCCTGGGCCTTGTCCTTGCCCTTGCGGGCGAAGGCATAGGCTTCGGCCTGCTGGTCGGCGGAGAGCAGGTGGATGGCGAACTGCTTGCTAGCGCGCAGCACCGGATAGGAGTCGGAGGCGTAGTTCGGGCAGAACAGTACCAGCGCCGGGTCAATCGACAGGGCACTGAAGGCGCTGGCGGTGATGCCGACTATCTCGCCGTTCTCATCCAGGGTGGTGACCACCGTGACCCCGGAAGGGAAGGAGCCCATCACCTCTTTGTAAATGCCTGGTTCGATCATTTCTGGCTACCTCATGGTTCCTGGCGGTGGGCTTCTCAGCGCATCACGAAGGGGTCGGGCATCGGCGCCTGCGAGAGGTTGATCCACACCGTCTTCAGTTCGGTGTAGGCCAGCACCGAGTCGATGCCGCTCTCGCGGCCGTAGCCGCTGTTCTTGAAGCCGCCGATCGGCGCCATGGCCGATACCGCACGGTAGGTGTTGACCCAGATGATGCCGGAACGGATATCCCGGGCCAGGCGATGGGCGCGGCCCAAGTCGCGGGTCCAGATGCCGGCCGCTAGGCCGAACTGCGAGTCGTTGGCGATGGCCAGGGCCTCGGCCTCGTCCTTGAAGCGGATCACCGAGGCGACCGGGCCGAAGACTTCTTCCTGCATGATCTTCATCGAGTTGCGGTCGCACTCGAACAGGGTCGGTTCGTAGTACCAGCCCTTGCTGTCCATCGCCGGGCGCTTGCCGCCGGTGCGCAGGCGCGCGCCTTCGGCCAAGGCGTCGGCCACCAGCCCTTCCACCACCGCCAGCTGCTGCGCGGTGGCCATGGGGCCCATCTCGCTGCCTTCATCCAGCGGGTTGCCGATGCGGATGCGCTGGGCGCGTGCCACCAGGCGCTCGACGAACTCGTCGTAGATCTCGTCCTGTACCAGCAGGCGCGAACCGGAGACGCAGCTCTGCCCGGAGGCGGCATAGATGCCGGCGACGGCACCGTTGATGGCGCTGTCCAGGTCGGCGTCGGCGAAGATGATATTGGGCGACTTGCCGCCCAGCTCCAGGGACAGCTTGGCAAAGTTCTCCGCGCTGCTGCGCACCACGTGGCGGGCGGTGGCGGCGCCGCCGGTGAAGGCGATCTTGCGCACCAGTGGATGGCGGGTGAGGGCGGCGCCGGTGCTCGGGCCGTAGCCAGTGACCACGTTGACCACGCCCGGCGGGATGCCGGCTTCCAGGGCCAGACGGGCCAGTTCGAGAATGGTCGCCGAGGCGTGCTCGGAGGGCTTGAGGACTATGCAGTTGCCGGCGGCCAGCGCCGGGGCCAGCTTGATTGCGGTCAAATACAGCGGGCTGTTCCACGGGATGATCCCGGCCACCACGCCCATGGGCTCGTGCACTGTGTAGGCGAACAGGTCGGGCTTATCCAGCGGCAGGGTGCCGCCTTCGAGCTTGTCGGCCAGGCCGGCAGTGTAGTGGAAGAATTCCGGCAGGTAGCTCACCTGGCCGCGGGTCTCGCGGATCAGCTTGCCGTTGTCGCGGCTTTCCAGTTGGGCCAGGTGCTCCTTGTTCTCGCCGATCAGGTCGCCCAGGCGGCGCAGCAGCTTGCCCCGGGCGGTGGCGCTGAGACCGCGCCAGGCCGGATTGTCAAAGGCCTTCTGGGCGGCCTGGACCGCGCGCTCGACATCCGTTTCGTCGGCATCGGGCAGCTCCGCCCAGGGCTCGGCGAGCGCCGGGTTGAGGCTTTGGAAGGTCTTGCCGGACAACGCATCGACCCATTGGCCGTCGATGCACATGTGGAAGCGTGCGAGCGTCATGCAAGGATCCCCTTTGCTGGGTGCTGTGAGGTCTGGGCGCGGTTGAGGAAATCCAGCAGCACCTGGTTGACTAGGCGCGGCGACTCCACCGGCATCATATGCCGTTGCTCCTCGAGCACCGCGACTTGCGCGCCGGGAATGCGCTCGGCCAGCTGCCGAGCCATTTCCGGGGTCGAGCCCGGGTCCAGTTCGCCGGTGGCGATCAGCGTCGGCACCTGGATGCTGCCCAGGTCATCGGCGTGGTACATGTCCTGGGTGGCGAACAGTTCATAGGTAGTCAGATAGCCCTGCGGATCGTTGCTGGCAAGGGTCTGGCGAATGGCGGCGATCTGCGCCGGGTTGGCGGCCTGGTATTCGCGGCTGAACCAGCGCGACAGGGCGGCCTCGGCGTTGGCGTCCGGGCCGTGCTGGGCGGCCTGGCTGGTGCGCTCGATCACCCCGGCGCGCTGCTCCGGACTGCGGTTGAACACGCTGTTGAGGATCACCAGACCCAGCAACTGTTGCGGGTAGTGCAGGGCGAAGGCCCGTGCCACCAGCCCGCCCATGGAGAAGCCGATGACCGTGGCCTGCGGCAACTCCAGGTGTTCGAGCAGTTCGCGCAACTGCTCGGCATAGCCGAGCAGTCCGGTGCCCGGAGCCGGGCGCGGGCTGGCGCCATGGCCGAGCATGTCGTAGGCGATGACGCGGTAGTGCGGAGCGAGACCAACTATCTGGCCGCCCCACATCTCTTTATTCAGGCCGACCCCGTGGATCAGTACCACGGGCTGGCCTTGGCCGGTCACCAGATAACTGGTGCCGGCAGGGGTGCGTTCAGCGGTGAGCCGAATCATGGATCGCTCCTGCACTGGCTGCGTGTTTATTGGGCCTTTTCGGCGGCCAGTTCTTCCAGATCGATATAACGGTTGCCGATGCGCGGGTGCAGGCGACCACCGTCGGCGGCGCCCAGGACCACGACTATTTCGTCGGCGCGCGGCGCGTCTTCGATCTGCATTTCCAGGGTGATGTAGTGGGAGCGCAGGCCTTCGTCATCCTTGTGCATCATCGGGATCTGGATGGAGGTGCCCGGGCCGCCGCGCTTGTTGGTGAAGCTCAGGTAGCTCTTGGCGTCCACCGCCTGGCGGTAGTGGTTGCCGAAGCGCAGGGTGTGGATGACTGCCGAGGCGTGCTCGATCTCGCCATCGGCGCCGACCACCGCGGCCTTGCCATAGGCCTCGATCTTCTCGGCGCCGCCGATGACATCCAGCAGGCGCTTGACCATCAGCTCGCCCAGATCGGAGCAGTTCGCCTTGATCTCGGGTTTCAGATCCTCGACGAAACCGCGACCGAGCCAGGGGTTCTTGATCACCACGGCGAGGCCCGCCATGGTCACCGACTTGTCGGTAGCCTTGCCGCCTTCGATGAAGGTTTCTTCCACGTAACTGACGATCTTGCGAATTTCGAAACTCATGAGGCTCTCCTGGTAAGGATGATTCGTTGCTGTCTGATGGTATACCATAATATTGAACATGCAAGCCCGATCTGCAATCAGGCCGAGGCGATTGGCGACGGAAGGTAATGAGGCGGGTGAGTGGAGCGCGGGCAGGGGCTGGTCTCCGGGCTCCTTCTGCCCGGAATGCCCGGCGAGCGCTTGATCAACAACTTCGATTTCTACAGCGCCTTCACCGGCAGCGAAGAGTTCCGCTTGGTCTGTGAAGACAAGGCCCTTGGGGCTATACCCATCACCCGACCACTGAGCAAGGACCAACGCGTCATTTTTGCCGGCCGCCGCTGACAAGTGGCGGATGTCGATGTGCAAGGGAAAATCATCATCGTGGCGCCGAGAATGCTGTAGCGGAGAGCTTCACCCAGTTGCTCAAGCGTGAGCGGATCAAGCGCAGGATCTATGGCAGCCGGGACGAAGCTCGAAGCGATGTGTTCGATTACATCGAGATGTTTTACAACCCTAAACGCCGGCATGGTTTCGCGGAGAAGCTGTCGCCGGTAGAGTTTGAAAGGCGTTATTTTCTGAGGCAGGACGGTATCTAGGAAAACCGGGCCTATTCAGTCGCAATGAGCTGACGCTGGTTGCCAGGCGTATCAGCGGAGCTCGCAAAGTACTTACATCGGCCAATCCCTAGCTGGAGGATAAAGCTCATTCAATACGGCGTGCGGGATCGCCGGGAATAGCATCTTAGGTCGTTGATCGCATCACTTATGGCAAGTGGCTGCTGCCGACTCAGGCCAAGACCCTGAGCGAGGAGTTCGGCAAAGGCTTTGATGAATGCGATCTGCGGCATATGCGAGGCTTCTACCAGGCCAGCCCTATGTGTGACGCACTGCGTCACACATAGGGCTGGACGCATTCACGCCTATGCAGCCACCATCAACCGTGTTTCGGTTTCGCCATCAAGGTTGCTACGCCGCGACTGATCGGCAGTCCGAAGCGTCCTGCACCGAGCTGGTCAATTTGTCGGCAATGCTGGTTAACCCCATCGTAGCTAGGACTCGTAACACAGTGGAACGGACTGGAAACTGGAAAGACGTTTTTAGGTGACCACTAGCAAGGCTCCGGGGTAGCTGCGAAGCGCCACTTCAAGAAAGGTGAGCAGTCGATTGAGTACAAAAATCATTACGAGGGATGGTTACGAAACCCTTAAAACAGAGCTGGATCATCTTTGGCGAGTGACGCGTCCAGACATCACACAAAAAGTCGCTTGGGCTGCCTCGCTTGGAGACAGGAGTGAAAATGCAGACTACCAGTACAACAAGAAGCTGCTAAGGGAGATAGACCGCCGCATTCGGTACATACGCAAGCGGCTAGAGGATATGCGCGTTGTGGAGTACGCCCCGGAGCAGGAAGGTCGGGTCTTCTTCGGGGCCTGGGTCGAGATCGAAAACGAAGCAGGTGAACGCAAACGGTTTCGCATCGTTGGCTACGACGAAATCTATGAGCGCAAGGATTACATCTCTATCGACTCACCTATGGCTCGTGCATTGCTTAAGAAGGAAGTGGGCGATGAGGTGGTCGTTCAGGCGCCTAGGGGAGAAATGTGCTGGTGGGTGAACGAAATCGAATACGTGAAATAGTATGCCTGGCTTAGCATTCGTACTATTTATTGGCCCAGAAAAAACGGGGCTTTCAGGCGGTTTAGTATAGTTTCTGGGGCCGCTTGCTCTATTCGGCATTCTCTGAGCGATCACCCAGTGC